>JBDNIM010000207.1:0-7658 GCA_041688295.1 Bacteroidia bacterium | reverse complement strand
ATTGTATTCAAATGTCATTACGGAGGTGGCTACAGAAATGCCTCTTTGTTTTTCTATTTCCATAAAATCGCTAGTGGCTGTTTTTTTAATCTTATTAGATTTTACGGCACCTGCGGTTTGAATTGCACCCCCAAAAAGCAAAAATTTCTCTGTTAAAGTTGTTTTTCCTGCATCGGGGTGACTGATGATTGCAAAGGTTTTTCGTTTGTTGATAGCTTCTTCCAAATTCACAGTTCAAAAGTATTATGTTTTACTTTGAAAGACAAAAAAGAGTTTTACAAAAAAAAAATGACAAATTTGCGCTCTAAAAAGGTTTTTAACATGACAAATTGACTTAAATACAGGTTGAATTATTTCAATATGGCACTAAATTGAAAATGGCATAATTAATGACAGATGAATGGTATATTAAAAAACAAATTAATTAAAAAAACATGAATATTCAACCATTAGCAGACAGAGTTCTAGTAGAGCCGGCAGCAGCCGAGCAAAAAACAGCAGGCGGAATCATTATTCCGGACACAGCAAAAGAAAAACCACAAAGAGGCATCGTTGTTGCCGTTGGTACAGGTAAAAAAGATGAACCAATGACATGCAAAAAAGGCGATGCTGTGCTTTATGGCAAATATGCTGGCACAGAGATTCAGGTGGAAGGCAAAGATTACTTAATAATGAGAGAAAGCGACATTTTCGCAATTATTTAATCATTTAATTCAATATTTTAAATTTAAACAAAAAGAAAAACAAAAATAATTTATGGCAAAATCAATTCATTTTAACATTGAAGCACGCGAAGGATTAAAAAGAGGCGTGGACGCATTAGCGAATGCAGTAAAAGTTACACTAGGACCAAAAGGCAGAAATGTTGTTATTGGCAAAAAATATGGTTCTCCTGTTATTACCAAAGATGGTGTTACAGTGGCAAAAGAAATAGAACTAGAAAACGAAATTGAAAACATGGGCGCACAAATGGTGAAAGAAGTGGCGAGCAAAACTGCTGATTTAGCAGGAGATGGCACTACAACGGCAACCGTTTTGGCACAAAGCATTGTTACCACGGGAATTAAAAATGTGGCAGCAGGTGCAAATCCAATGGATTTGAAAAGAGGGATAGAGAAAGCAGTAATCGCTACAGTTGAATCTCTTAAAAAATTATCAAGAGAAATTGGTGACGATATCAATAAAATTGAGCAAGTGGCTACAATTTCTGCAAACAACGATAGCACAATTGGCAAATTAATTGCTGAGGCTATGAAAAAAGTAGGCAAAGATGGTGTAATTACTGTTGAAGAAGCAAAAGGAACGGATACAACTGTTGAAGTTGTTGAAGGTATGCAATTTGATAGAGGCTACCAATCGCCATATTTTGTTACTAACACAGAGAAAATGATTGCAGATTTGGAAAGTGCTTACATTTTAATTTATGATAAAAAAATTAGCAATATGAAAGATTTGTTGCCAATTTTAGAAAAAGTTGTTCAAACAGGCAAACCATTAGTTATTATAAGTGAAGAAGTGGAAGGCGAAGCTTTGGCTACTTTGGTTGTAAATAAAATTAGAGGTTCATTAAAAATTGCTGCTGTAAAAGCACCAGGATTTGGCGACAGAAGAAAAGAAATGTTGCAAGACCTTGCTATTTTAACTGGCGGAACCGTTATTAGTGAAGACCAAGGCAGAAAACTAGACGATGCAACTATCGAAGATTTAGGAAGAGCAGAATCTATTACAATTGACAAAGACAATACAACTATTGTTGGCGGAGCAGGCGACAAAGCATCCATTCAAGCTAGAATTGGACAGTTGAAAGCCCAAATAGAAAACACAACAAGCGACTACGACAAAGAAAAATTGCAAGAAAGATTGGCCAAATTGGCTGGTGGTGTTGCAGTGCTTTACATTGGCGCAGCTAGCGAAGTGGAAATGAAGGAGAAAAAAGACAGAGTGGACGATGCTTTACATGCTACAAGAGCTGCGGTAGAAGAAGGTATTGTTCCAGGTGGAGGCATTGCTTATATCAGAGCGCTTGAAGGTTTGGAAAAAATGAAAGGCGACAACGATGACGAAACAACCGGCATCGCTATTGTAAGACGCGCATTGGAAGAGCCGTTGCGTCAAATCGTTGCCAATGCTGGTGGCGAAGGGTCAATTATTGTTCAAAAGGTGAAAGAAGGCAAAGACGATTTTGGCTACAACGCTCGCACAGAACAATACGAAAACCTAATCAAATCTGGTGTTATCGACCCAACTAAGGTAAGCCGTGTGGCGTTAGAAAATGCAGCCTCTGTGGCCAGCATGATTTTAACCACTGAGTGTGCTTTGGTTGACATTAAAGAAAAAGAAGCTGGTCATTCTCATGGCGCACCCGACATGGGCGGAATGGGATACTAGATGATTAAAGGTTAAATTGTTAATTGTTAAAGTTGGTTAGTAAGGGTAATTTTAAAACTACTTTTACTAACAACTTTAAATTACAACTAATAACTAATAAAAAAACCTCGCAGGAAATATTTCTTGCGAGGTTTTTTTTATTCAAACAATTTTAAACTATTATTCTACAAATATTTTTGACGATTCATTGCCCGAGAGATTATACAACTTTAGCACATACAATCCTGAATTTAAAGAGCTTAGGTCAATACTTTTATTTTGGCAAGAATACGATTGCATCAATTGCCCGGAAAGATTATAAATTTCAATCTTTGTTGTATTGGGGTCTTTTATATGAATAGTGTTGTTATAAAAAACATAAGATTTTATAACCTCTGATTTGTTTAAATTATTTGTTGCAGGAAACTTAAATTCTTTTTTGTCAACTGGCTTTCCATTTCTAAAAACTTCGGCATTCCAAGTTCCTATAGCTTGCGCTGTTGGATAAAAAATAAAATCCCAGTATCTATAAAACCAATAATCCTTATCAATAGCAACCTCATTTTGGAACCATATTTGATTTGTTGAGTTTGTCCAAACAGTTTTTAATGTGTCATTTTTTCTCAACCCATACATAAGGCTCCAAACCGTTATAAAACTGTCTTCGGTTGCTTTAAATTCATTTTTAAATACAGGCTCGAAGCGATGTTTGTTGATATCCAATTTTACATTAGTAATACCACCATGCCAAACTTTAAAAGAACTGTCGTAGGGAATTTGAGATTTCCAAAGCGAGGTGGCGTTGCCGCATGTGCCCCTAAATGGATCAACAAGTATAGCGGAATCATACCAAACTTCAAAATGAAGATGTGGATCGGTGCTATTTCCGCTGCTTCCAACCTTTGCAATGCGCTGACCTGCAACAACTTTTTGCCCTGAATTTACCAAAAGGCTGTTTATTTTCAAGTGGCCATAATAGGTGTAATATAGATTCGCATGTTTAATGGCGATATAATTGCCCAATCCTTTGGAAATTGTGCTATCCGTTTCTTTATCAAAAAGGCCATCTTGAATAAATGTAACTGTACCAGAATCGGCTGCCAAAACATAAACACCTGAATCCATTTGTTTAAAATTTCTGATTGTGAAATCCGTTCCCTGATGTCCGTCATAAGTTTTACTGCCACACCAAGCATCTTTCATAATGCTGCCTGCGCCCCAATCAACATAATTTACAATAATAAAATCTTTGCCATACTTGCCTTCTATTGGCGTGTTCAAAAAAGATTGCCCTTGAACTTTCACCACTAAAACAAAACATGCAGCAAATAAAGTAAACTTCCTAAAAACTTTATTTTTCATACTACAAAAGTAATGAAAATTATCAATTTACATCCAGATTTTGAATATACCTAGTAAATTTCAAAAGCATTATCTGAACGATTTACAATTTATAAAGAGCATCAATCTCAATTTTACAAAATAACAATTAATTCCCAAGTATTAAAATTTTACGATATTTTATATATTTTTGTCGCCTTATGAATACAAAAACATTACTTATTACATTAAACCTAGTATTTTTATCTGCAATCATCTTATTCGGATTCAAATCTTCATCATCAAAAACTAGTTCAGACACATTTGAATATTTGCAGATTTCAACAATTGAATCAGTCGTTCCAGGTGGACTTGGCCGTTCAAGATTAATTACCACGAATCCTAAAGGTGAATTTTTTGAAATAAAACTAAATAATTTTTACTCAATGGTTGGAATCAACTTTTCTAACATTAGAGAAAATGACAAACTTATAGGTGAAAAAATCAATGAACTTGCAGCAGAAGGTTGGGAATTATGCCAATCTAATTCTGCGGTAGAATCCAAAGAAACTTCAACAGGAATTTGTATCACTCGATATTCTTTTAAAAGAAAAAAACAGTAATTTACATTACCAAAATAGTACCCCTATTTCCTAAAACCTAGTTCCTAAGCCCTTATTCAGTTCTGCTAAAGATTTCGTTGCAATTCTACTCTCATTGCAAAGCGTTCTTCGGCAGTTGATATTAGTTTACTTATCAAATCTGCATAAGCCAAACCGCTTGCCTCCCATAGCTTAGGATACATACTGATATTTGTAAAACCAGGCAAAGTGTTCACTTCATTAAGATAAAACTCCTGGTCGGAAACATAAAAGAAATCTACACGGCTCAAGCCTTCAAGTTGCAAAACACGATAAGCCTTTTGGGCTATTTTTTGAACAAGAGTAATGGTTTCTTTACTTAAGTTTTCTGCCGGAATTACCACTTGCGTTTCGCCATTAATGTATTTGTTTTCGTAAGTGTAGAATCCATTTTTTACTATAATTTCGCCAATCCCCGTTACCTCTGTTTTCAAATTTCCTAATACAGCCGTTTCCACTTCTCGACCATTAATTCCTTTTTCAATCAATATTTTTATATCATAAGTGAAGGCTATTTTAATTGCTTTTTCAAGTTCTGCAATGTTGTCTGCTTTCTCTACTCCAACTCCACTGCCCATGTTGGCTGGTTTCACAAATAAAGGAAATCCCATTTTGCTCAAGCCATCAAAATCAATTTTATCACCTTTAAAATAAGTGTGCCATGGTGTAACCATAATACCATTTTGTTGCAGCAATTGTTTGCTCACATCTTTGTCCATGCCAATGGCGCTGCCCAATACGCCTGGTCCAACATAAGGTTTATTCAAATATTCCAAAACGCCTTGTAACATACCATCTTCGCCATAAACACCATGCGTTATTGGAAAAAAAACATCCAAATGCAAATGGGTTTCTACATTGTCAACATATCTTAAAGGATTGCTGTCAAAGGGTAAAACACATAGCTTTTTATGCTCCCCAACACTACCTATAATTATTTTTTCATCAAAAAGGGCTTTGTTTTGCAAATGAAACCATTCGCCTAGCATAGAAATACCTATGACTGTTACTTTAAATTTTGTTTGGTCGATGGCATTATAAATATTTCGGGCAGAAATAATAGAAACTTGATGTTCGGGCGATTTTCCGCCTGCAATAATGGCAATGGTTTTCATAAGTACAAATCTAAATGAAAATAATCAGCAATCGTTTTTTCAAATATCCACCATAAGTGGAAAAGCATCCTCTTAATGTTCTATTTTTGATATATACACCTCAAAATACTCATAAAACTCGCTGCGTCCTTTCTCTTTTACCATTTTATGAATTAGATTTTGTTTCCAATCCTCGATGGCCTCCTTGTTTTTCCAAAAGGAAACAGAAACACCAGTTTTATCAGGATTTCTTGCTGAATTTTCTTTCAAAAATCCAGGATTCTTCAGCGCTTCGGTATATGCAATCTCGTTCATTTCTGAATATCCTTCAATGTAAGGATTTAATTTTGAGATAAAAACAACTTCATAATTGCCTTCTTGTGGTTTCATGAATTACTATTTTTTAAAAAAACTGGTTCAAAACTTAAAAGCAACTGTATGGTTGTTATACTTGCATGTTTAATAATTTTGGGCGACAAAACAAATGTTTTATTTTGACAAAAACAAAAATATATTTCATTTAATTGGAAAAAATAGTATAATGTGGAAAAAAAGCATTACTTTTGCACCTCTTTTATGACAATAACATTTCAAACAATGGGTTTAAGTCAACCCGTTTTTGATGCGATTAGTGATTTAGGCTATATCAATCCGACCCCAATTCAGCAACAAGCCATTCCGGTTTTATTAAGTGGGACAAAAGATTTTGTTGGTTTAGCCCAAACAGGCACAGGCAAAACAGCAGCTTTCGGGCTGCCACTTTTATCCCTAGTTGACACTTCCATCAAACAAGTACAAGGATTAGTAATTTGCCCAACTCGCGAGCTGTGCATCCAAATCACAAACGATTTCAAAGATTACGCAAAGTATCTTCCAGATTTTAATCATGTGGCCGTGTATGGCGGCAGCAGTATTGAAGCCCAAATTAAGCAAATTAAAAGGGGTGTTCAAATTGTTGTGGCTACACCAGGCAGATTGATTGATTTAGTAGAAAGAAAAGCCCTAAAACTAGATGCTGTAACGCATGTGGTGTTAGATGAGGCTGACGAAATGCTAAACATGGGATTTAAAGAAGACATTGATTTAATTTTATCTCACGCCACCAGTCGTCAGGCTGCTTGGTTATTTAGCGCAACTATGCCTAAAGCGGTGAAAAGAATTTCTGAAACCTTTATGAAAGATCCTTTCGAGGTGAAGGTAGAATCTAACGAAACTGCAAAAAATATCGAGCATGTTTACTATCAATGTCAATCTAACCAAAAATATGAGGTTTTAAAACGCCTTATTGATTATAACCCTGGCATGTATGGTATTGTTTTTACAAGAACCAAAGCCGAGGCGCAAGACATTACCGAAAAACTTTTGAAAGAAAGCTACGAAATTGATGCTTTGCATGGCGATTTGAGTCAGCAACAGCGCGATAAAGTAATGGGCAGATTCAGAGAAAAAACCATTCGTTTACTTATTGCAACTGATGTGGCAGCAAGGGGTATTGATGTGGACAGTATTTCGCATGTTATCAATTATGCTTTGCCAGACGAGCCTGAGGTTTACACCCACAGAAGTGGAAGAACAGCGAGAGCTGGTAAATCAGGGGTTTGTATCAGCATTGTGCACAGTAGAGAAGTTGGTAGAATTAGAGATTTAGAAAGAATGATGAAAGTGCCGTTTCAAAAACTAATGATTCCTAGTGGAATTGAGGTTTGCGAAAAACAATTTGTGGCATTTATCGACAAAATAAAAGCAACTGAAGTGAACCATGGCGATTATGAACAATATATGCCATATTTAACTGAGCAGTTTGCTGATATGAGTAAAGATGAGATTATTCAAAAAGTTGCGGCTATGGAGTTTAATCGTTTCTTAAAGTATTACGAAAAAGCTGGCGATTTGAACAAAGATGGCAGAGACAGCCGTTCTTCAGGTGGCAACTACAACCGTTTATTCATCAGTTTGGGTGCAAAAGACGGTTTTTATAAAGCAGCATTCCTTGAGTTTTTGTTAGATTCTACAGGATTTACAAAAGCGCAATTGGGCAAAATAGATTTACAAGAGTCTTTCAGTTTCTTTGAAGTTGAAAAAGATATTACCGACAAATTTATTGAAACCTTTAACGGAAAGAAATTCCAAGGTAGAGAAATCCGCATTGAAGTTTCTAGCGATAAGCCAATGGGCAGCCGTGTTGGTTCTGGTGGTGGCGGTGGATATGGCGGTGGCGGTGGCGGTGGCAGAAGCT
>JBDNIM010000206.1:0-2889 GCA_041688295.1 Bacteroidia bacterium | reverse complement strand
CCAGGACAATGTGTTATATATCCAATTTTCGACCTCGAGCAATTGGGTATTGGTGTCAAACAATTTGTTTTCAAAATTGAGCAAAGCATTATCAATACCCTAAAAACCATGGATATTTTCAGCGAAAGAATAGATGGAAGGATAGGTATTTGGATAGATAAAGACGAACCCAACGAAAGAAAAATAGCGGCCATTGGTATAAAATGTAGCCGACATATCACCATGCACGGTTTGGCTTTTAACATTATGCCAGATTTGAATTATTTTAATTTCATTGTTCCTTGCGGCATTTCTAACAAGGGTGTTACTAGCGTAAAAAATGAGATTCATCGAGAAATAGACTACCAAATAATAAAAAATGTTTTGATTTCAGAAATTTCAACTATTTTTGACCTTAATTTTAAATAAAAAAACAAAACAAAATGAGCAAAGGATTATTAATTGGATTAGGCGTTATTTTACTATTGGCTTTCTGGGTTGGTTCTAAATACAACGGCCTTGTTGGGACAGACGAAAATGTGATAAAAGCTTGGGCAGATGTACAAGCCGACTATCAAAGAAGAGCGGATATGATACCTTCAATTGTTGCAACAGTGAAAAATGCAGCAAAAAACGAAAAAGATATTTTAACATCGGTAACCAATGCAAGGGCCGGTATTTCTAACCTTGAAAAAGAAAGTGCAGAAAATAGCCAAGCTATCAAAAATGCTAAAACACCACAAGATTTAGAAGCCGTTGGTCAAAGAATTAATACAGCAATCAAAATAAGTGTAGAAGCATACCCTACAATTAGAAGTACCGATGCTTTCATAGGCCTACAAAGCCAATTGGAAGGCACAGAGAACAGAATAAAAACTAGCAGAAGCGACTATAACGCTGCCGTAAACCTACATAATGTAAGAGTGCGTTTGTTTCCAGCAAATATCATAGCCGGAATGTTTGGTTTTGGAAAGAAAGATGAGTTTAAAGCATCAGAAGGTTCAGAAAAAATGCCTGATGTAAAAAATCTTTTTGATTAATATTCTAAATCTTTTCTTTTGAGCAAACTCCATTTTTTATCGCCCGAAGAAGATAAGCAACTTGTTGCAGCTATTCAATTGGCCGAGCTAAACACGAGCGGAGAAATTAGGGTTCATTTTTCAAAAAAAATAGCCAAAGATGTTTACTCAGAAGCCACTTCGATTTTTAAGAAATTGAAAATGGACCAAACCGAACGCAAAAATGGAGTACTTATTTATATTGTTTTGTCCCAAAAATCTTTTTGTATAATTGGCGATAGCGGCATTCATGAGGTGGTTAAAGATGTGTTTTGGAACGAAACAAAAGACATTATGCAAAATGCCTTTAAGCAAGGCAATATAGTGGAAGGTTTGGTGATGGGAATTCAAAAAGTTGGAGAAGTATTAAAAAATGATTTTCCATATTTACAAAATGATACCAACGAATTGAGTAATGAAATATCCAAAGATGCGTAATTTATTTTTAATAGCTTTTGCATTTCTGATTTCGTTTGCCATAAACGGACAGGATATTCCTAAACCAACATTACCAGCAAACGATTACGCTAATATTTTACAACCAAGCGATTTGGCCAGTCTCAATAAGGTTTTAATAGATTATCAAGATTCCACAACCAACCAAATTGCCATTTGTATTGAAAAATCCCTCAATGGGAGAGATGAGTTTAGCCGTAGTTTGTCCATTGCGCGTGCTTGGGGCATTGGCGAGGCAGGAAAAAACAATGGGGTTCTAATTTATTTATCCATAAACGATAGAAAAGCGTTTATTCAATCGGCAGATAAAACACAAGGGGTTTTAACAGATTATATCACCCGTTTAATTATAGAAAAATCTTTGGTTCCCGAACTGAAGCAAGGCAATTATTACCAAGGATTGCTCAACACGGTTGAGAGCATTCAGCAAGTTTTGGCTGGTGAGTTTGACAACACCAAAGCAAAAAAACCTAAAAGCCTTTTGTCCATTTTCATTTTCTTCATTGTTATCATAATTGTGATGGCTTTGCTATCAAAAGGCAACAAAAACAATGGTGGCGGCATTAGTAGAGGCGGTGTTTATCCTTTTCCAATGATGGGAGGCGGAGGTTTTGGCGGTGGTCGTGGAGGCGGAAGCTCATGGGGAGGTTTTGGCGGTGGCGGAGGATTTAATGGCGGAGGAGCTGGCGGTAGTTGGTAGAAATAAAACAACAAAATTTATAAAATATGTTGGATTTAATAAACTTTAATAATTTGTTGGTATTAGACATCGAAACTGTTTCGCAAAAAGCTAGTTTCAGCGAATTGGATGAAGATTGGAAAGAGCTGTGGTCAAAAAAAGTGGGAGCGCTCAATCATCCCGAAATTGATGCGTCTGCAATCTATGATCGTGCCGCTATATATTCCGAATTTGGAAAAATTATTTGTATTGGTGTTGGCTTTTTCTTTAAAAAAGAAAACGAGCAACATTTAAGAGTTAAATCCATTTATGGCCATGATGAAAAAACAGTGTTATTGGAATTTGCCGAATTGTTGAACAGTAAATACAACACCGAATTTCATTCTTTAGTGGCCCACAATGGAAAAGAATTTGATTTTCCATACATCTGCCGAAGAATGCTTATTAATGGCATTAAAATACCAAACATATTGGATATTGCAGGCAAAAAACCTTGGGAGGTTAAGCACTTAGACACATTAGAACTCTGGAAATTTGGCGATTACAAAAACTACACCTCTTTAAATGTATTGGCCAAATGTTTTGATATTCCATCGCCCAAAGACGACATAGATGGCAGCATGGTTGGGCACACATATTGGCAACAAAACAACCTTGAGCGCATTGCAATCTATTGTAAAAAAGACATCGTAACAACAGCCCAAGTGCTGCTAAAAT
>JBDNIM010000205.1:0-1778 GCA_041688295.1 Bacteroidia bacterium | reverse complement strand
TTTCAAATTTCGGTCGATGAAAACAGATGCAGAACTGCAAGGCCCACAATTGAGCAAAGAAAATGACCCAAGAATAACCACAATTGGCAAATTTTTAAGAAAAACAAGATTAGATGAGTTTCCACAATTTCTAAATGTTCTTTTGGGAGACATGAGTGTTGTTGGCCCTCGCCCCGAAAGACAATTTTTCATTGACCAAATAATAGAGAAAGCCCCCTATTATAAAAGACTTCAAAAAGTGAAACCCGGCATTACAAGTTGGGGACAAGTAAAATATGGTTAAGCAGAGAATGTAGAACAAATGATAGAACGCCTATATTATGACATTCTTTACATTGAGAACAATAGCCTTGCTTTGGATTTCAAAATTATAGTTTACACAGTTTTAATAATGATTCAAGGCAGAGGAAAGTAAACTACATGTTGCCTTCTTTCAATGTTTTTATCAGTTTTATTCTGTCAATTTTATTGCTTTGATTCAATGGAATTTTATCAACAGACAATATTCTTTTTGGAATAGCATATTTTGAATATTCTAATAAAAAACCAAAATCCACCCCATTAAAATCATCCGTTTTTTCGTGAACCAAAGTAAGAATTTCGCCAAAAACAGGGTCGGGCATTCCACAAATACAAATATTTCCATTGGGCATTAATTTTTCATTAATCAATGTTTCAATCATTTCGGGAAATAATTTCACACCACCCGAGTTTATAACAAAATCTTTGCGGCCTTTGAAAAGAAAAGACTTATCTGAAAATATTTCAACTATGTCGTTCGTGCAAAAATAGGTTTCAGTAAAAGGGGCTTTATACATTAAACAAAGGTCTTGAGGATTGATTTTAACTTCTATTTCTTCAAAAGCCTTGAATCGTTCTTCAAATTTAATATTGCGCAGCGCAATGTGCGAATAGGTTTCTGTCATCCCATAACTATGCCAAAAAACCGTTTCCGAACCCAATTTATTTAGTTCATTTTCAATATTTTCACTTAATGTGCCGCCTCCTATAATAATATGTTTAAATTTTGCTAAATGTTTTTGCATTTCAAAATCCTTCAACAAATAATTTAGTTGCATGGGCGTAAACGAAGTTATTGTTGCATCCGTCTGCGCCAAATTAGGCAACAACGAAGGCTGAACAATTTCTATAGGGATGTTCCAATGCATAGCACGCACCAACATCATTAAGCCCCCAATTTTGGTGAGTGGTAGCGTGCAAAAAATAGAGTCAGAAGGTTGAATACTTAGTTTTTCTCCAGTTTTTTTTGCACTCCAAATCATCCATTCTCTTTTTAAGTAAATTAATTTAGGGGGGCCGGTGCTGCCAGATGTTTCAATTTCAAAAACCTCTTTTCCTGATTTCCAGTCATTTTTAAATTGTTCTGAAATTTCTAAATTATTCATCTACACTATTATTAATTATTTGATTGATAATACCAATATTCATTCTAAATATGAAACCTGTTTTGGAAAAAACAAAGTCCATTAAACTTCAATATTACTAACAAGCTGCAAACATAGCATATTTTTTAATTAATCATAAATATAGAATGCTTTATCTTGAAAATTGTTGTAAAATTGCAATGGTGCAAAACAGCCTTTTTATAGCCAAACGATTAGCCTTGGGCAAATTTAAAACTTTTGCCTCTTTAATCATCAAACTTGCGTGGTTTGGGGTGGGCCTCAGCGTTACCGTAATGATAATATCTATCGCAGTTGTGGTGGGTTATAAAAAAGAAATTACAGAAAAAGTTTTAGGTTTTGGAGGGGATATAG
>JBDNIM010000204.1:0-3760 GCA_041688295.1 Bacteroidia bacterium | reverse complement strand
CATATAAAACAAGACCACAGGCTAAATCGCAACTTTTACAAGGGGGTAGTGGGCGATAATATCAATATTATGCTTGCAGCAGCAGGTTTTAACTTCAAAAGGATGATGAATAAATATACATCATCTTTTTGGCACTTCTTTCAAACACTTATTTTTACAATTATTGAAGTCATGAATTTTAATTTAAAAATAAAAATGGCTTTTTAAGGCTCGACTAATTATAAAAAGAGTTTCTACTTTTTTATGTGCAAAAAGACTCAGCAGTAATAGGCTGGATCTTTTTTGTGTTTCGTAAATCTAAAAAGTCCAATCCTAAAAATATTTCCGTACGGTGTAAAAATTAGGAATTGCAACAAAAACAATATATTTATTCCCGTTCGGTATAAATGACAACAAAAGAAATAGGAAATAGAATTAAGGATAAGCGAAACCGTTTAAAGCTTACGCAAAAGGATGTTGCATTGTCTACAGGCTTGGGTATTCGCTTTATTACTGAAGTAGAAAACGGCAAACCCACTTGTGAAATAGAAAAAGTATTACAACTATTAACCGCCTTGGGTTTAAAAATAACTATAAATGGATAAGCAAGTTCCCATATTTTTGAGTGATATTTTAGCAGGAACTTTAAGCCAAAATGCAAATGGAATACTTATTTTTAAATACGATAATCAATATTTAACAAATGAAAAGGCCATTCCTTTATCCTGATAGCTGCCATTGCAAGTGCAAGAGTTTTATGGTGCTGTGGCCAATACATTTTTTGTTGGTTTGCTGCCCGAAGAGTCTGAACTTAGGCAAATAGCCCAAATAATAGGCACAGATCCCGGCAATAGCTTTAGTTTGCTACAAGAAATAGGCAAAGAATGCATTGATGCTGTGCAGATAGGTGGAAAACAAAACAATGTAAAATATCAGCAGATTACAAACCAAGAATGGAAAATTTTAGTGCAAAAGAACCTACAACGGGTATCGTAATTGTATAAAGAGAAAAATCAAAGGCTTTCATTAGCGGGCGCTCAATCTAAAATGGGTGTTTTATCTTTATCAGCCATTTAAAAACTGATAGCTAAAGATGTGGTTAAAAAATAGTTTTGGTTGAAAGGCTTCCCATCCATTAGGAATATTTTGTCTTTGCTACTAAGGCCTCTTCCTTCGATGCGCCATATCATATTGTTGCGAATGAGATAATCCAAGTTCATAGAATATCCATAGGTTTGGAAGCCATTAGTTGTTCCAGTTGAAATAACAACCCCATCTTCATCCGCATAATATTCGCCCCTTACAGCTATTTTGAGTTTTGAGTTTAGCTCATATCGAAGGATTAAGACAGGAGAATACCAAGTTGATAGTCCGTTTAGTAAATCAGAAGTATCTCTTTTTTGTTGCATACCAATGTCAAAACCTGCGGTTATTGCAAATTTTGAGGACACCTGAAATTGTCCATAGAAATTGTTGAAATACCGCCATTTTTTTACAGTATCCGGCTGTTCATTCCCTAAATATGTGCTCCAGTTCAGGGTTATTTTAGCATTGGGTTTATAAGTAAGCTGGGTGCCAAAAGCAGGTGTTTGATTATATGGAACACGCTGAATCCTTTGCCATCCATTTAGGTACATTGCTGCAAAGTATAACTTATCGTTTTTTGAGGTATATCCTAATTTTACGCCCGATTCAAAATATGGAGAGTTGTCTGCTAAAATACTCCTGGTAAGGTTCCAACAATCTTTACCAATGGCACTTTCAAATCCAATATGCGAAGGCATAATGCCCATGTCCACCCATAAGTTATGTTTCTTTGAAATTTTAAATCCCGCATTGGCTTCAAAAATATTTTTTAATAAACCTTGCTCGCCTGCAAGATTATATTGGGAATATGTACCGGCCATAAGTGCAAAGTTACCCCTAATTTTATCTGTATTATAACTTGCCTTTAAAAAACCAATATTTAAACTCACCTCATTGTGCTTGTTAAAGCTGCAAAAGAAGCTGGGCCGCTCATGATTAGAAGGATTGCCAAAGTCGTAAGAATAATAGGTTTCAAGGTATCCACTAATTTTTAATGGATTTTTTGTGCTGTCTGTTTGGGCATAGCTGTTATTTAAAGACAAAGACAAGAAGGCGATTAATAATTTTTTCATTTTTTTCTATTTTAAATTGTCTAAAGCAAGGCTCAGTTTTAATACATTAATTTTTTCATGACCCAAAAGCCCAAACAATGGTTTTTCTGTTTGTTGATTAATAATCTTTGCTTATTGTAATATATGGATATGATTTATCGTCTTTTAAACTGATGTTATACTAAGGTTTCGTACTTCCTCAAAACAATTAAACATTTTTTTATTCATGTATGGCAAACATAGGCGTTTTTTACTGTTTAGGGACAAGTGCGTCACAATTATCTATGATTCCTGCATCTGTTATTGTCCAGCCTTTGCCTCCCATACTTGTTGACAAAACCAAGCTGGCTTTTGCTTCTTTGGCTTTTGCATCATAAGATAAGCTAGCAGCTCCAAGTTCTTTGCCGTTAGGAGCAGATTTATTCCAACCAATAAGTGTTGAGGAATAATTGCTACAATCCATGCCGCATATATTAAGCATATTGGCTAAATTTACTTGGGCGTTTAATGTCCACGCACCAATATTTTGATTAAAGGCATTTGCCTCTCTAAACATTGACTCCATATCAGTAACCGCAGCAGTATTCCACGCACCAATATTTTGATTAAAGGCTGTAGCACCGCTAAACATTGACTCCATATCAGTAACCGCAGCAGTATTCCATGAGCCAATGTTTTGATTGAATGCTTTGGCACCCGAAAACATAGAATTCATTTTTGTTACTTTAGCAGTATTCCATGCACCGATATTTTTATTAAAGGCTTTAGCACCATTAAACATAACACTCATGTCAGTAACCGCAGCTGTATTCCAATAACCTATATTTTGATTAAAGGCTCTAGCTTGTTCAAACATTCCAGCCATATTTGTTACCGCAGCGGTATTCCAAGAACCTATGTTTTGATTGAATGCTTTGGCTTCTCCAAACATAGCACCCATATTTGTAACCGCAGCTGTATTCCATAAGCCTATATTTTGGTTGAAGGCTTTGGCTCCGTAAAACATTCCACCCATATTTGTAACCGCAGCGGTGTTCCAATTATTGATACTGCTATCGCCACCATTATTAAAATTAGTAGCTTTGTGAAACATAGATTGCATATTTGTAACCGCAGCTGTATTCCATAATCCTATGTTTTGATTAAATGCTGTGGCATCTTGAAACATTCCAGCCATATCCGTTACGGCTGCTATATTCCAAGAGCCTATATTTTGACTGAAGGCTGTGGCAGACGCAAACATATAACCCATTTTTGTTACTGAAGAGGTAACCCAATTATTGATACTGCTATTGCCTCCATTATTGAAATTCATGGCGTACCTAAACATTTGAACCATACTTGCAACCGCAGCGGTATTCCAAGCGCCTATATTTTGATTGAAGGTTCCGGCTTGGTTAAACATAATACCCATATCTGTTACCCTAGCTGTATTCCAAGCGCCTATGTTTTGATTGAAGGCTGTGGCTTGTAGAAACATAAAACTCATATTCGTTACCGCAGCGGTATTCCAAGAATTAATATTGCTAGGTCCATTAAGGCTATTACAACTTCGAAACATACCATGCATATTAGTTACTCCGCTTAAATTAGGTAAATCTGTGGCTGTAATGTTCAAATTATTGCAGCCATAAAATGCATTT
>JBDNIM010000203.1:0-3044 GCA_041688295.1 Bacteroidia bacterium | reverse complement strand
TTATAAAGATAAGAAAAAAGAGGAGTTTAACAACGAAGAAACCATCAATGACGATTACAACAATCAGGACAGTTATGCCACCGATGATTTTAATGTTTCAGAGTTTTTAAACAACGATGACAACTCTTCTTTTAAGATGACAGACGACTATTCTGGGGGTGAAGAGGAGCAAAAAGAGATGCCTATGCCCTATCAACAAACATTTTACGATTTTTTAGTTGAGCAGGTTCGTGCAAATTTTGATGATAAGGATGAAATGGAGCTTGCCATGCATATTGTTGGCAACATTGAAGAGGATGGATATTTAAGAAGAGAGTTAAGCGCTATTGTAAACGATTTGGCTTTTACAGAAAATATTTCGACTAGCGAAGAAGAGTTGGAGCGTATTTTAATAGAGATTCAAAATTTTGATCCGCCTGGTTTGGGTGCTAGAAATTTGCAAGAGTGTTTGATTTTGCAGTTAAAGAAAAAGGATGATTATGAGAATCCTAATATACTATTGGCTGAAATAATATTGGCGCAATATATGGAGCCTTTCGTTAAGAAACATTACTCAAAGATAACAAGAAGCCTTAAAATTACAGAAGAGCAACTGAAAAATGCCATTGATGAAATTACTAAACTAAATCCAAAGCCGGGTCAGTCGCAATCTTTGTCAACGGCTCATTATATTATTCCTGATTTTACGGTTGTTAATGATAATGGAAAATTGTCTGTTACCTTAAATTCGAGAAATGCGCCCGAGCTAAAACTAAGCCATTCTTTTGCTGAAACTTTAGAAACTTATGATAAAGACACTCAAAAAGACCAAGGATTGAAAGATGCAGTGCAATATATAAGGCAAAAACTAGATGGTGCAAAATGGTTTATAGAAAGTGTTAAACAAAGACAGCAAACCTTGCAATTAACTATGAATGCTATTGTAGAGGCGCAATACGATTTCTTTCTTTATGGCGATGAAATATCTTTAAAACCTATGATTTTAAAAGATATTGCAGATGTTATCCAAATGGATATTTCCACTATTTCGAGGGTTGCAAATAGTAAATATGTTCAAACTGATTTTGGGGTTTATCCTTTAAAATATTTCTTTAGTGAGGGTATAATGAGCGATAGTGGCGAAGAGGTTAGTAACAAAGAAGTAAAAAAAATATTGTTAGATGCCATTGAAGCTGAAAGTAAAACAAAACCATTGACAGACGAAGCGCTAATGGCCATGTTGCACGAAAAGGGCTACAGTATTGCCCGCAGAACAATAGCAAAATACAGGGAGCAATTGGGCATTCCGGTTGCTAGATTAAGAATAGAAATTTAAACCAAACAATATAATATGTTATCAAAAAAAATTGAAAAAGCGCTGAACAATCAAGTTGTACTTGAAGCAGAATCATCTAATTATTATTTATCTATGGCCTCATGGGCAGAGTCGGAAGGACTAAACGGAGCAGCTAACTTTTTATACATGCACAGCGATGAAGAACGCACGCACATGATAAAATTGGTTAGATTTATTAATGAAAGAGGCGGAAAAGCAGTTATCCCTGCTTTAAAAGAACCGGCATCTAAATTTAAGTCTCTTACAGAAATATTTGACATTATTTTAAAGCATGAAATATTGGTTTCAAAGGAAATTAACCATGTTGTGGATGCTTGTCTTTCTGAAAAAGATTACACCACTCATAATTTTATGCAATGGTATGTGGCAGAACAAATGGAAGAGGAAGCATTGGCTAAGCAAAATGTTGACAAATTAAGATTAATTGGCGATGACAAAGGCGGCATGTATTTGTTTGACAGAGATTTAACCGCTTTGGTGCCGACTGGAAACAAAGCAAAATAAGATTTTTTTTATTAGGATTAAACGCTAATATTTGCAACCCAAAAACTAAAAAGCTGCCCTTTGGGTGGCTTTTTTTGTTGTCATATTGTAATTGCGGCACACGAAGTGCTACCTGCTTTAACTTAGATCTTAGGTTTGCTATATCTTACTATATTGGCACTAGCCCCTCCCTTCATTGCGCTTGTGCCGATTATGCTTTCAATATAGTCCAATCATCACTGCGCTTGATTATCCTATTTTCAAGTTATCTCCGCTCAAGAAATTGCACTTTGTTATATTATAAAAAAGAATTTCTAAGGAGGAGCTGGCTCGCATTTAAAATAATTTGGACTATTTTAAAATTAGAATTTGCATTAAATTATGCAACCTGATTTTGTTGATAAATAGTCAAAATGTGCAAGGGAGCTGCCTAAAACTCAAAAATAATTTAAAAACTAATGATTTGATTTTTAGAAAATAGATTCTATTTTCGTTGTCTTTAATTTATTTAAAAATACACTCAACCTCCAAAAGTGAATTAAATTTCTGTTTTTAAAGTTAACAATTAAAACTCAAAAAATATTAAGTAAAAAAAGCCAATGTCATTTTCAGACATTGGCTTTTTTTAATTGAAAGGATTATTCTTATTTTTTAGAATAAGTAAAAGTGAATGTGTATGTTTTTCCATCATCAGGATCAACCTCTGTAGAACTCAATTTTAATTGAGTAGCATCCAAATTCTCAATTTTTTGAGAATCCCCATCCATAATAATGGTGCTTTCACTAGGGCCAAAAGACCAAATATCGGTTTCTGTTTGAGGGTCTGTTGGGTCACATTTTGTTGCGCCCTCATCGGTTACAAAAGAAAAATTAGTGTTAAATTTAATAAAATTATCTTTATTACAATTTTCAACAAAACCGAACATGTTTAAATCAGGTACGCCTGGAGTTGATGCCACAAGTGCGGTCAATGTCCAATTGTTAGCTGTTAATAACTGTGTTTTAGTTTGTGCAGTTGCAGGCTTGCCTTCTTCTTTTTTGCAACCTACAAAAAAGGAACTTAAAATAATGGCGGTAAATAATATTTTTTATCATTGTTGTCCGATAAAAAAGTAGCCTAAATAAGGCTACTTTTTATTTTTGTAATTTTGTAGTTCTTAAGCAACAAAATTAACATGAGCAAAAGTAACTATTTTTCATCAAAATCGGTTTTCGGACAGCTGAT
>JBDNIM010000202.1:0-2555 GCA_041688295.1 Bacteroidia bacterium | reverse complement strand
TGAACCATAAATATTATGAAGGAAAAGTTCCCAAAAAATATGAATTAAACGAAATTGATAACAAGTTAATTGCTGATATTAAAGAATGCTCTGCGCTAATAGACAGCAATATAAGACAATTTAAGTTTAGAGACGCGTTATTTCAATTGTTAAACATGGCAAGACATGGCAACAAATATTTGGCAGATGCAGAACCTTGGAAAACGATTAAAAACGACTCAGACAGAACTGCCACAGTTTTGTTTAATGCCACTCAAATTTGCGCAAACTTAGCTTGGTGGATGCAGCCTTTTTTACCTTTTAGTGCCACAAAGTTATTTAAAATGTTGAATGTAGATTCGCAAACTATTAATCCAAAGACTTTTAATCAGTTAGAAGCCAATCATCAACTTAACGATGCACAACATTTATTTACAGAAATAAAAGACGAAGAAATGGATTTTCAAATAGAATTGCTTAAAAATAAGTCTAAGCAGCCTATTGAAACCATTGAAAATGCAATTAAAGAACCCATGGAAGAAATCTCTTTTGATGACTTTTCAAAAATGGACATCAGAGTAGGAAAAATATTGTCCGCAGAAAAGGTTAAGAAAACAGACAAACTAATGCAATTGAGAATTGATTTGGGTTTTGAAACAAGAACAATAGTTTCTGGAATTGCGCATTGTTTTAGTGAAGAAGACTTAATTGGTAAACAAGTTTCAGTTTTGGTGAATTTAGCCCCACGAACTATTAAAGGTATAGAATCAAAGGGCATGGTTTTAATGGCGGAAAATTTGGATGGAAGCTTGAAGCTTATTTCTCCAAGCGAAGACACTAAAGCGGGAAGCAAAATCGCATAAAATTTTATATTAAAAAGAAAAAAAGTCTTTTTTAAGTTAAAAAACAATCAGTTATCGCAAGAAAAACACCTCGAGAAAGGATATCAATGTTCAATAAAATCAAACAAATACAATAAACAAGGGTTGATTTATAGAAAGTTTAAAATTTATTTTGCAAAATATGAATTTTAAATTATGTTTGTGGATTATAGATTATATTATAAGAACTATCAATAGCGCATGAAAAAAAATACTTTATTACTTACCTTAACAATTACTGTTTTATCCATTATTTTATCTGGATGTGGCGGTGGGGCAACCTTAACCAAAGCCGATGCCGAGAAAAAGAAAATGAATTGGAAAATGGCAGGCGACATATACACACAAGCAGCCCCAAACATTAAAGACAAAGAGGAATCTCAAAGAGCAAGAATAGAAGCAGGATTTTGCTACAGAATGGCAAATGAGTTTGACAAATCAATCAAATCTTACGAAAAAGCATTAAAAAAAGACCCTAAAAACACAGAAGTTTTGTATCAATTGGGTAATTTAAACATGAAAATTGCAGGTGGAAATTGCAATCCTGATGCACTTAGAGAAGCTAGACAATGGTATGTTAAATATTTGGAAGAAGTGCCAAATGATGAAAAAGTAATGAAAAAAGTGGCAGGTATTGACAGTGCAGAAAATTGGATGAAAGATGCGCCAAACAGCCGTTATAAGGTTTCAAACTTTAAAGTAGCAAACACTAAAGGCATGGATTACAGCCCAATGATTGCAAGCAAAAAAGATGATTTACTATACATTAGCTCTGATAGAGAAGGCGGTGCGGCAAAAAAGAAAGTTTATGGTGCAACGGGCAATAGTTATTCAGATTTATGGGCATTAAAAGCCACAAAAGGAAGAAGAGGCGCTTCAAAAACATGGGGCAAACCTGAAAATGTTTTAGGTACTGTGAATACAAAATTTAATGATGGAATCTGTGTTTTTGATAGAAAATACAGCACTATTTACTACACACAATGTAACGGCACCGATGGAAAATCATTTCCATGTAAAATATTCTCTGCGCAAATGACTGGCACAGAGTGGGGCACTGAACAGATGTTAGATTTTTGCGTAAATGACAGTTTCGATTATGGGCACCCTGCATTAAGCGATGATGGAAAAACATTGTATTTCTCATCAAACAGAGAAGGTGGCGAAGGTGGATATGATATTTGGTGTGTTACATATAATCAAAGAGCAAAAAGTTGGGGAGATCCTTTTAATTTAGGAAATACTATCAATACTTCAAGTGATGAAATGTTCCCATATATTAATAATACAGATAAACAATTATATTTCTCTTCGAATGGACATTTAGGAATGGGCGGATTAGATGTATTTAGAAGCGAAGGAACTGGAACCGAATGGACAACGCCAGAAAATCTAAGAGCACCTTTAAATAGTGGTGGCGATGATTTTGGTATTACCTTTGACAACCTAAACCCAGATCATGGTTTTTTCACTTCCAACAGATGTGGTGGAAGAGGGAATTTTGACATTTATGAATTTGATGTTGCACCTTGTGTAATTGATATTGAAGGATATGTATATGAGTGCATTTTGCCTATGACAAACCCTCCAAAATTCAACAACGCAAAACCATTAGCAAATTCAATTATTACAATTACAAATGACAAAGACACTTCTAAAGTTATAATTAAAACGGATGATAAAGGCTACTACGGC
>JBDNIM010000201.1:0-1181 GCA_041688295.1 Bacteroidia bacterium | reverse complement strand
TTGGCTGAGGCAATACGCGCACATAATCCAACGAATCTTTTTTGGTTACGCATTGCTGTCCAGCACCTGCGCCCCATTGGTTGATTACCGACAAACTAACATCATACCAGCCTTGTTTTGCGCTGTCATACACTTTTTGAACGCTGCCCAAGGGGCTGTTTTTCAAGGTGTCGCCATGGCCAAAACTCCATGTGTAAAGCAGGTTGCTGCTATTCAATGGTTTCTCTATTGTGCTTGTAAAATCTATGGTTGCGGCCTCGCATTGTACAAAATGGTGCGGCATGCTAAATTGTGGAAATGGTTCTATAATTAATGGAATCTCATCTTTAGCGGGAGGACAAACGCCTTCGGCATCGGTTGCAATCGTTAGCATAACTTGCCCGTTGCTGCCATTGGTAGCAGTGTCTTGCAAGCCGTGTGTGTATACTGCATTTAGCTGCCTATTGTCATTGAATGAACCATCACCACTAGTGCTCCAAGTGGTTGTAGCTGCCCACTGTTTGGTAGCTGTTAGCGTAAATGGAATGCCTTCACATTGCTGATATGGCTTGGTGTTGCTTATTTTTGCCTCTGGTTGGCTTTGAACAGAAATTGTACCAAATATTGAATCTGTGCAACTGGTTAATGGATGCGTGTATTCAAATTTCATGCGGTATGGTCCTTCCGTTTGTTTGGTTTTTGGACTGGCAGATGGGTTAAAACTTCTGCCTGTTACACCAAATCCGCTCCATGTGCCTTGGTTACCAGTTGGCTGTTCGTTAAATAAATCGAATGGGGCCAAACTGGAACATACAACGGGTGGTAAATTTATTCTTAAAAAAGGTAAACTATTTACCACTATTTCTGTGCTGTCTTGAACCAAACAACCGCTTGATGCATCTACCATTTTCAATAAATATTGACCTGCTCCTTGTGCCAAAGGGTTGGCATGGTTTGGGCGAAATTGTTTGCCGCCTACTGTAGAATTATTAATACCATTGGCAATTAAACTATTGCTCATGTCTCTTGAATTTCTGAACTCTAATGTGCTCCAAACACCTTCTGGCATACGCTTGCCTGTGCTGCGGTCAGTTACAAAACTATCTAATGTTAACAACGGGTAGTTAACACACTGTTTTGGCAAAATATCAAACTGTATTTCTGGCAGTTTTACAACTGATATAATAACAGAATCGCATTTT
>JBDNIM010000200.1:0-2496 GCA_041688295.1 Bacteroidia bacterium | reverse complement strand
CTCCTGTTTTTCAATTTGAGTATCTAAGTCAATAAACTTTAATTTAAGTGCATTTGCTAACTGCCTACCAAGATATGTTTTGCCTGAACCAGGCATTCCAATCAAAAATAATTTCATAGGTTTTTCTTAAATTTATAGAAGTTAATCGTTTTTAATTTGAAATTATATGGTTATTGAAATAAAATATAAACTATATTTAAAACTAAAAAGGCCGAAATACAATGTAAATCGACCTTTTAAATTAATTTGATTTTTATTAAAGTTGATACATAACACCTTTGCAAGCCGCTACAATTTTATTTACGGAAGGTAAAAATACTTCAACCATTGTTGAGGCATAAGGCAATGGCGTGTCCAATGTCGTTATTCTTCTTATTGGTGCATCAAGATAATCGAAAGCATGGCGCTGAACTTGATAAGTTATTTCACTACTAATAGACGCCAATGGCCAAGCCTCCTCTACTATAACTAAACGATTGGTTTTTTTGATTGACTGAATGATGGTATCAATATCTAACGGTCTAACGGTTCTTAAATCTATTACCTCTGCGTTGATGCCTTCTTTTTCTAAAGCAGCAATGGATTCATTTACTTTCAACATCATTTTTCCAAAAGAAACGATTGTAACATCCGTGCCTTGTTTAACAACATGGGCTTTGCCAAGTTCAATAATATACTCTTCTTCTGGCACTTCGCCTTTAAACCCATACATTTGCTCGCTTTCCATAAAAATAATTGGATTGCCATCCCTAATAGATGCTTTTAATAAACCTTTGGCATCATAGGGATTTGATGGAACAACAACTTTTAATCCAGGCGTATTTGCAAACCAATTCTCAAAATTTTGAGAATGTTGAGCTCCTAATTGCCCTGCGCTGCCTGTTGGCCCTCTAAAAACCATGTGGCATTTATATTGTCCAGCAGTCATACTATTCATTTTAGCTGCACTATTAATAATTTGGTCAATAGCTACTAATGAAAAGTTGAAGGTCATAAATTCAACAATTGGCACTAAACCATTCATGGCTGCACCCACTGCAATGCCCGCAAAACCTAGTTCTGCTATTGGCGTATCGATAACTCTTTTTGCTCCAAATTCTGCCAACATTCCTTGGCTAACTTTGTATGCTCCGTTATATTCGGCTACTTCTTCTCCTATTAAAAAAACGCGTTCGTCTCTGCGCATCTCTTCATTCATTGCTTCTCTTAAGGCTTCCCTAAATTGAATTTCTCTCATTTTATAGATATTTTAAAGTGCAAAAATAAACTTTTGATTCTAATTTGAGAAATTAGTTTTATTTTTGCTCTTAAATTTTCATGATATGCCGAAGCATTTAGTTTTTTTTCTTGCAATATTTTTGTGTTTAAAAGCCTATGGCTTTGGATTTTACCCCGCAATTGGTTCGCGGGCAAATGCTTTGGGAGGCGCAGGTTTATTAGTTCAAAATGCGTTTTGTGCGACAAATAATATCGCTTTAATGCCTTGGCAAAAAGAAATTGCCATTGGTTTTGCCTTTCAAAACAGATTTGGAATCTCAGATTTAAACCAAAATAGCCTTAATCTTGTTGTTCCTTATAAAAATTTGGGCTATGGAATTAAAGTTAATTCTTTTGGAAACAATATATTAAAAGACCAAACGATTGGAGCAAGTGTGGCTTATGCTATAAACAAAAAAATGAATGTTGCAGCAGGTTTTAATTACCATTTATATGCCATTAAAAATTATGGAAATGCGAATACCCAGACATTTGAAATAGCTGTTGTAAACAAAATTACAGAAAATTTTTGTTTGGCTTTTCAGGTTTTCAATCCTTTTGGTGCAAAATTTACCGAAATAGCAGACCAAAGACTGAGGCCAACTGCAAGATTGGGCGCAAGATATAAGATTAATAATAAGGTTAATTTGGTTGGCGAAATAGAAAAAAATAACTATTTTAAAGCAAACTTTAAATCGGGAATTGATTATCAATTTTCTGAGAAAATAAACTTTTGTGCAGGCATCGCAACTTTGCAGCCACAATTTACGGCTGGAATAGGCTTTGTTTATAAAAAAATTAATATCGAAACAGCCCATGTTTTAACATCAAGACTGGGTTTTAGCCATCACATTAATCTGATTTTTAATTTTGCTAAAAAATCTTAGAATACTATTATTTTTGATATTATTTCAAAACAAAGCAATTGCTCAAATCAAAAACACCGAGCAATTAAAAGATATTATAGAAAAATATATTGAAAACAACGAGAGTACTTTAGATTTCTTAGATTTATATGATCAGATAGACTTTTATGTTCAAAACCCAATAAACATAAATAAAGCGTCTCAAAATGATTTGTTAAAAATGCCTTTAATTACACCACAAAAAGCTAATGCGGTTTTGCAACACATAAAACAATATGGCCCTTTGAAACATATAGTTGAATTGCAATTGATTGAAGGATTTGATGCGAGTTTTATAGAAATTTTTAAAAACTTTGTTAAATTAAAAAGTACG
>JBDNIM010000199.1:0-6461 GCA_041688295.1 Bacteroidia bacterium | reverse complement strand
TTTAGATACCTTTAGCCGTGTAAACGAAGTGAATATTTTGCCAGCACCCAAGCCAGGCATTGATGCAGACCCAATGAGCGGTTGTGTGCCTTTTTCTGTTCGGCTGAAAGCAAAATATCCAGACACTGTAGATAGCACACAATGGCGCAGCTCCGATGGTCATCGCCAAACAACAGCCCAACAAAGCCAAACCAATATGCTGTTTAATAAGGCAGGGGTTTTTAAAGTGATGCAGTTTCAATTTGGCCCCACTGGTTGCATAACATCCGACACCATAGAGATAAACGCAATAATGGGAATAAACACCCAAAGCAGCCCTTTTCTGGTGGCCGCCACAGTGCTAAACAACGAAAACGCGCTTTTATATTGGCAAAAAATGCCTTTTGCCAAACGCTATCAAGTTTTTAAAAACAAAATGCCAATTGCAATTACCCAAGATTCGTTTTTTATTGACCAAACGAACACAAATACCCAAAGCTACATTTATCAAATTAGGGCAACGGATGTTTGCCTTCAAAACACTCAACTAAGCAACGAAGGTAAAACGATTTTGCTAAGTGCAAAAAAAGCAAGTGTTGAACTAGCGGTTTTGCAATGGACACCTTATCTAAATTGGGCAAATGGGGTAAAGAATTACACAATATTGGAGGTTAAAAACCAAAATGATTTATTCATCCACCAAACAAAAGACAGCGGCTATCGAGATGCCAATTTTTTAGAAAACGGAGCGACACAAAAATGTTATAAAATTTTAGCCACCCAAAATGGCAATTCCTCTGTTTCAAGTGAAAGCAACACTGTTTGTTTAAATTACGAAAGTATTGTTTGGTTGCCCACTGCCATCACCATTAATGGCGATGGCATTAATGAGGTTTTTAAAATTAGCACATTTGGCATAAAAAGCTACACCATTGGCATATTCAACCGTTGGGGCGAAAAGGTTTTTGAATCAAGCAACCCCGATGAAGAATGGCGACCCAAAGCACAAGAACAAGGCGTTTATATGTATGTTTTAAAGCCAAAACCAATAACGGGGATTATATAACCAAAGGCACGATAACGGTGCTGCGATGAGTAAAATTTTAGAAACGCCAGACATGGTGCCTCTACAATTTTACCATTCCCCAATATACAATTAACCTCTATTCTGTTTTTTTCACTAAACGAAACCTCGCAAATATTTTATCAAAGAATTTTTGATATTTTTCTTTGTCAAACAATGCAGACTCTTGTGCAGCCTTTCTCAATATAAATAAGCCAAAAGGCAGTAAAATTAAGCTAGACAGCCAAGCACCAAGCCATTGCGGAATTACACCCTCTCTGCCCATTTTAAAGCCAATCATGTTTATAACATAATAAACTATAAATAAGACAATTGAAAAAACCATCGGAACGCCTAAGCCGCCTTTTCTTATAATGGTGCCCAAAGGCGCAGACATTAAAAACAAAACGATGAGAACAAAAGATAAAGTGAATTTTTCGTGCCATTTTATTCTAAATGTTTTTTCTTCTTTTATTAGGTTTTCAGTTTGAGATAAGTTGCTGCCAATCAAACTTCGCATGTTTCTAGATGTGTTAACAGCATTTTCAATTATTTGGTAGCGCAGTTCTTTTGGAAAATTTTTTACAATATCTTTGTTTGCTAATATTGGACTGTCTTTGGAGTTTCCCTGAAATCCAATTTTGGGATTGCTGTAGTATGGTTTAATATATTCTCTGATGGCATTATTTTGCCTTTTTATTTCTCGTTTGGCAGAATCTATTGCCAAGTTCAGTTCATAAATATTCATCATAACAGCACTTCCTTTGAATAAATCTTTGTCTGTACTTTTTAAATCCAGATCACTCAAATCAAATGTCATCTTTTGAGATTCAAAATTAGTGGTGGTGGCTTGATGATTTTTTCGGTAATCGGCATTTTCAACAAGCTCTTCGTATCTCGTTCCGTTGTTTAAAGTAAAATATAGCAAGCGTTTGTCATCGCTCAATTTCATTTTTCCACTTTCAGCTTTAACAATATTAAGTTCACTGTAACCTGGCTTTATTTCATAAATTAAAACATCTCTTATGGTTTCATTGTCTTCTTCTTTCTTGCCTACTTTTATTTGGTAGTTTTCTATTTTGTTGTAAAAAATCCCTTCTTTTATTAGAAATGCTGGTTTTTTGTTTCTAATATCCCAAAGTAAACTTTTCGCTTCTAAATTTGCTTTAGGAATAACAGCATTTGAAACATAAAAAGTGATAATTGCCAAAATAACTATGATAGTAAAAACAGGTAATAAAGCTCTATAAACACTTACTCCAGAAGCTTTTAAAGCTACAAGTTCGTAGCTTTCCGAGAGGTTGCCATAAGTCATTAAACTAGAAAGTAGAACCGCCAAAGGCAAAGCCATGGGAATTAAATCGGCTAGGGAGAAAAAAAGCAGTCTAGCTACAACATGCCATTCTAAACCCTTGCCTACCAAATCATCAATGTATTTCCAAAGAAATAGCATTAAAAAAAGAAACATGGAAATTAAAAAAGTGGCAACAAAAGGGCCAATAAATGCCTTAATGATAAGTTTGTTGATTTTTTTCATGTGAGAAATTAGCTACATTGTAGCAATAATTATACCAAAATTATGACCCTAGCGCATGTCTTAAAGTCTCTAATTGAGAATGCCAAAGGTCTATTAAAGAGTTTTTTTCCTCTTCCGAACAATGTTCGTGGATTTTTATTGCAACATCTTCTGTTAGCTCATCTGTAATAATTTCAATTTCCATAAATTCTCCCTCTGGGGCATCTTCCCATTGAAAACGAACCATCTTATTAGGTGTTTTTTTAATTAGTTTTGCTTTGGTAATTGTATCATCGTCAAAATGAAATTCAAAATTACCAATGGTTTTATTAACAACTTTTTTTGCAAACCATTCTTCAAGTCCTGTGCTTGTAGATAGGTATGTGAAAAGAATATTTGCAGAACAATTTATCGGAAATTCAAATTGGATTTCTGTACGATTTTTAATTTTAGACATTGCTTAGTTATTGACTTTGAATTAGAAGTTGCAAATTAATAAATAAAAATTATAATTGCAGGTTTTTTTTTATAATATTTGTACAATAATTTGAAATCGTTTTTACAAAATAATAAATGGATGTTGATTTGTCATATTTTTATGACAATTGCAGGAATCATTGTGCTTTCTTTGTTTGATAAATTTCAGATTTTGATTTTTGTAAATAGCTTACATACATTGCTTTTAGATTTTTTAATGTATCATTTAACTAGAATACCTGAATTGGCCATTGTTTTATTTACATTCGTTTTAAGTTTTTTGTTCGAAAAACGCATTTTTTTAGCAGTAATTCTGTCTTTTTTAATTGCTAGCTTAATTATATTTTCGCTTAAGTTTATGGTATTTTCTGATATTAAAAGACCTTTGGAATGGATAAGTAAAAACGCTCATATTCAATTGCATTTTAACCCCAATATTAAATTACACCTAAATTCTAGTTTTCCTTCAGGACATACTTTTGCGGCTTTTTGTAGCATGACTTGCTTGGCTTTGATAACTAAAAATGGGTGGCTTCAGTTTTTCTTTTTTCTTGCTGCCTTTGCTATGGGAATCTCTAGAGTTTATGTATTACAACATTATTTTTTAGATGTTTTTTTTGGGGCTCAAATTGGATTTTGGGTTGCTTTTTTAGTTCATTTTTATATTACCCGCAATCTAACGACTCCAAAATGGCGGCAACCAATTCTTAATATTTTAAATTAATGAAATTTCATATTCATCCATTTTCTAGCTTAGTAATTGTTTTTTTGTCCTGCCTATTGTTTATTCCAAACCTTGGATTGGTTCATTTATTTGATTGGGATGAAATTAATTTTGCAGAGTCTGCTAGAGAAATGATTGTTTCCGAAAACTACTCTCAAGTACAAATAAATTTTAATCCTTTTTGGGAAAAACCACCCTTATTTATTTGGATGCAGGTTGTTTCAATGAAAATTTTTGGGATAAATGAATTTGCCGCTCGCTTTCCGAATGCTGTTTTCGGGGTTTTAACGCTGGTTTATATCTTCAATTTTGCAAAATCCGTTTTTAAAGGTCACATTGCTAATTGGTGGGTTTTAGCATATTTGGGCGCTATTACACCACATTTTTATTTTAAAACAGGCTTGATTGATCCTGTTTTTAATTTCTTTATTTTTATAAGTATTGTTCAGATTTATGAAGCCTTTAAAAAATATTCCTTAAACTTAAATTCTAATATCAATTTTTTTAAAGCAGGTGTTTTTACAGGAGTTGCCATTTTGTGCAAAGGCCCTGTTGCTTTGTTGATTATATTATTATTGATATTCAGCATTGTTGTTAGCAAACGAATGGTTTGGTTTTTTAGTATCGGCAATGTATTGCTTTATGGTTTTACCATTTTGATTGTAACATCTGTTTGGTTTTTGCCCGAAACTATCGCAAATGGCCCGTATTTTCTTATTGCGTTTGTAAAATATCAGATAGGTCTTTTTTCTCAAAACATTGCTGGACATCAGCAGCCATTTTATTATCATTTTTTAGTTATTTTAATAGGATGTTTTCCAATTTCACTTATCGCAATTTTTGGATACAAGAAAAACCAGAATTATATTTATAACGAGAATTTATTTAGGCTGTTTATGCTTTGTCTTTTTTGGGTAGTGTTAATTCTTTTTTCTATTGTGAAAACAAAAATTGTTCATTATTCCTCTCTTTGTTGGTTGCCGCTTAGTTTTTTGGCGGCCTATTCTATTGAGAATTTTAGCAACAAGAATCAAAAGTTTAAATTCATTTATTTAGTAGTAATAGTTTTGTTTGGCCTTCTAATCAGCAGTGCAGTTATTGCTTTGCCTTATATTATGAATAATAAATTAGGCGAAATTATTAAAAATGTTAAAGATGATTTTGCAGTTCAAAATCTTTTGGCTCATGTTAGTTGGCGTTATTTTGATGCTTTGCCAGGGTTTGTTTTGCTGTTTGGTTTAATTGGGGCGGTTGTTTTTTATTTTGTAAAAAAGGACAAATTAAAATACACCTTTGGTTTTATATTGATTTCGGTTGCTCTTTTTGTCAATTTGTCTTCATTTTTGCTTGTTCCAAAAGTGGAAGCGCACACTCAAAAAAATATTGTTGAATTTTATAAAACATTAAAGAATCAAGATTGCTATATCCAAAATGTTGGCTATAAAACTTATGCCCATTATTTTTATGCAGAAGTAAAACCTTTGAAAATGATGGATAGGCTGAATTTGATTAGACAAAAGTTTTATGGTGATAATAATGTAAAATATTATTTAGAATTGGACGAAAATGCAAGAATGCAGTTGGATAATATAGAAAAAGATTGGTTGTTGAACGGATTAATTGACAAAACAGTTTATTTTGTTGCAAAAATCAATAATCAGCAAAATTTAGATAAAAATCCTTCGCTTGAAATGTTTTACTATAAAGATGGATTTGTGGTTTACAAAAGAAAAGTAAAAAAATAAAAAAATGAATATATCTAAAATATGGAATAGAAATATATTAATGGCCGTTTTTATAGGATTGTTGTATGTAATTTTCTCCAATTTGTCATTTATGGTGAGCGCATTTTTGGGCGCCACAACTTTGTTTGTTTTGTTGAAAAAAAGTCAAAAGCTTTTAGTTATTAAAAAGCGCTGGAATCCATATTTGGCGATTGTTTTTTTAATGTTAGTTTCTTTGTTTTTAATCGTTTTGCCATTTTATTTCGTGGCTGTCTATTTGATAAATAACACCGTTCCTTTGGTAAATAATCCCGAACCGCTTATTAAGGCTTTTAATACCGTGGATAATTATTTAGGGTCAAATTATAATATTTATGTCTTAAATGAAGATATTTCATTAAAATTACTTTCTTTTTTAAATAAGATATTGCCCAAAATTCTTAATTCTGGCTTGTCTATTGTTTCAAATCTTGTTTTGCTTTATTTTATTCTATGGTTTATGCTATTGAAGGCTAAAAAAATGGAAATTTGGGTAAAAAATAATTTGCCAATGGGTTTAAGAGATAGCGTTCATTTGTTGCAAATTATTAACAAACAAATATTCAGCAATGCAATTGGGGTTTATTTATTAGCCATTGTTCAAGCACTTTTTGCAATTCTTGGTTATTGGATATTTGGATTTAACGAACCTGTTGTTTGGGGCTGTATTACTGGCGTTGCAAGTGTGATTCCTATCATTGGCACAATGGTTGTTTGGGTGCCTTTGGCAATATATTCTATTGCAATTGGGAATTTCACTGCTGGCATTGGCCTTGCGCTATACGGTTTGATAATTGTTGGAAGTAGTGATAATATTTTTCGCTTTATTTTACAAAAGAAATTGGCTTCCACCAATCCATTAATCACAATTATAGGGGTATTTTTTGGGCTAAATTTTCTTGGATTTTGGGGCCTGATTTTTGGCCCTGTTCTATTGGT
>JBDNIM010000198.1:0-3520 GCA_041688295.1 Bacteroidia bacterium | reverse complement strand
GTTTGATGTAAAATAGCAATGTTTTTGATATATTAAAAATAAAAATAATCAGTGGCTTTTATGATTAATAAATTGTAATTTTGCTGACTAAATTAAGATATTAAAAATGGGGAGAGTATTTGAAAAAAGGAAACATACCATGTTTGCTCGCTTTGATAAAATGTCGAAAACATTTACAAAGTATGGCAAAGAAATATCCATGGCTGTAAAAGCTGGTGGTATAGATCCAGACACAAATGCTAAATTAAGGGTAATTATTGGAAATGCAAAAAGTGCCAATATGCCAAAAGATAGAATAGAGGCGGCTATCAAGCGCTCATCAAATAAAGACACAAGCAATTATGAAGAAATAGCCTACGAGGCCATGTGTTTAAAAGGCGTTGGGCTAATAATAGAAACTGCAACAGATAATCCAACAAGAACGGTTGCAAACATTAGAATGCATCTTAATAGGGGTGGAGGTGAATTGAGCAAATCGGGGAGTTTAGATTTTGCATTTGATAGAAAAAGTATTTTTATAATTCAAACAGAAGGAATTAATGTCGAAGAGCTTGAGTTCGAATTGATAGATGCCGGATTGGAGGAAATAGAAGTTGAAGAAAATGAAATGGTTTTAACCAGTTCGTTTGAGAATTTTGGAAACATGCAAAAAGCATTGGAGACAAAAGGAGTTTCGATTGTTAGTGCAGAATTTCAAAGAATACCAACATCATTGGTTTCTTTAACAGAAGAAGAAAAATTACAAGTAGAAAAATTAATGGATAAATTGGAGGAAGACGATGATGTTCAAACAGTATATTCAAACATGGCTTAAATAAAATTAAAAAACAAATAATATGGTAAGAAGTAACAACAACAACATTTTAGTTCCAACAGATTTTTCTGATGTAGCACATAATGCCCTAAGTCATGCTTTGAAAATCGCAGAGGTTTATGGCAATGAAATCACTTTGTTAAATATACAAGATGATAGTGGATTCAAAGGTTTTTTTGGAAATGAAGAAAAGTTGAAATTGATTGAAGAAGCTGTTCAAAGCAGGTTTGACAAATTGATTGAAGAATGTAAAATAACGGCTCCGGGCGTTAAAATAAATAAAATTATTGCTTACGGTAAAATCTATAAAGTTGTAAATGAAACAGCAGAAACTGGAAACTATGACAGTATTGTTATGGGTACAAATGGCGCTAGTGGTCTAGGTCAAATTATTGGAAGCAATTCTAGTAGAGTTATAAATTATGCAAAAATTCCAGTTATCGTTGTTAAAGAAAAACCAATAGATGCTGGTGGATATGAAAAAATTGTTTTGCCAATTGATTTATCAATTGAAAGTCGTCAAAAAGTGAAATGGGCTGTGCATTTTGCCAAAAAGTTTAATAGCGAAATTCATGTTATTTACGAAAATTTTACGGACAAAGATTACAGAAATAAAATTCATGCTGTAGTAAATCAAACACAAGATATTTTAGATGTTCAAGGCGTAAAATATGTTGTCAGAGGCTTGGATGATGAAAAATATCCTGATGGTTTTGCCGAAGACACTTTAAATTATGCCATAGAAATAAGTGCTGATCTTATTATCATTATGACACAACAAGAAAAAGGTTTTTCTGAATTTTTATTAGGTAGCTATGCGCAACAAATTGTTAACCATGGCGGAAGTGTGCCTGTTATGTGTGTAAATAGTGCTAGCACTGGCGTTATATTGGACGGAGCATTTAGCTAATTTTCATACATAATGATAATTGTTGCAGATGGTGGTAGCACCAAGTGCGATTGGGCATTTATTGAAAAATCAGAAAATGTAATTTACCAAAAAACCAAAGGCTTTAACCCTAACATTAACAACGATTCTGAAATCAAATTAATTTTAGAATCGCTGTCTTTAAATAGAAATGATGTTGTCGAAATTTATTATTTCGGTTCTGGTTGCAGCAGTACTGAAATTAGGAGCAGTTTAAAGCAGGTTTTTGACTGTGTTTTTAAAAAATCTAAAAATAATATTTTTCACGACCTAGAGGGCAGTGCATTAGCGTGTTGCGGAAAAGAAAAAGGCATTGCTTGTATTTTAGGAACAGGCAGCAATATTTGCGAATGGAATGGCAAAGAAATAGTCGAAAATGATTTGTATTTTGGAAACGGATACATTCTAGGCGATGAGGGCAGCGGCTCTCATTTAGGAAAGCTTTTGATAAGAGAAGCTTTCACAGGCGGACTTGGAAAAGAATTGCTCGAAAGGTTTACACTTGAATTTGGCAATCGAGACCAAATTATTCAAAAGGTGTATTCAAGGTCTGGGGCTAATGTTTTTTTGGCTTCTTGCACCCATTTTATATCTCAAAATAAAGAGAATACTGTTATAAAATCCATTATTTATGAGGCATTTGAGGTATTTGTGAAAACTAATTTATTCCAAATTTCTCCTTTAAAGAATTTGCCTGTAAACTTTGTAGGTTCTGTTGCCGCTATTTTTAAAGTTGAATTACATGAAGTTTTATTAAAACATAATTATGTGTGTAATAAAGTAGTTCAAAATCCGTTGGAAGAAATTGTAAAGGCTATTTTAAATTAAAATTACGATATCCAATTTTCATTAATTGAAAACAAAAACATTTTAAAGTACAAATCTCCAAATTAGTTTTCCTATTAAAGTGTTTCGCGTAGGCTTTAATTGTTGGTTAGTTGATGAAAATAATTGGTTGAAAATAAGGAAAAAGTCAGTGCCAATTTTAGGGATATACTGAAGTCGGAAATTAAAATTCAGTTCCTCTTGTGCAGAATTCCATTGTGTTAACAATGCGCCAAAAGCGTTGGGGTTAAAAGCATACTCCATTCTTGATGCAATTAAATGGGTGTTAAATGAACCTTGTGGCAGTGTTACTTGGTTGTAATTGTATCTCATCAAAATATTAAAGTTTTTACTAGTTCTAAATAACATTTCATTATTTGATTGCAAAGCTTTTCCGTTATAAAATCCACCCAAAATTAATTGATTGTTTATGGAAAGTCGCCTTCCTTTAAATGTTGAAACATTAAATTCGTATTGATTCCACCAATAAATAGAGTCAGGAATAACAATATTTTTGTATATGATAAAATCTTTAATTAATCCTTCGGATAAAATCCTGTAATCAAACCCAATTTTATCTCCTTTTTTGGTATCAAAACCAAGATATCTAAGCTGATATTCAAATGATTGCAAGTTTTTACTGTCGTCATATTGTGTAAAAGTGATTCCTGCCGGCACAAAATCGAATTGTCTAATCCATTTAAAATATTTTTTAGGTCGTGGTTTAAGGTTGACATTTGCAAAAGATTCCGAAAAGTTGGTTCGTCTCATAAGACCAATTTCAGGATTAAATGGCTGCGGGCTTCTTTGGTTGGAGGCAAAAATAGTAAGAATGTCGTTATTATATTGGGCAAAAACGCGATAAGCAAATGCTTTGTTATTCCAACCAGTGTCATTGTTGTAGGTTTGGATAAAGGCTCCGCCCAAGTCAAGGTTTTTATTACCCATAAATT
>JBDNIM010000197.1:0-2091 GCA_041688295.1 Bacteroidia bacterium | reverse complement strand
ATATTATTATCAGATATTAATGGGAGGGTTTTGAATCTATTAGAGGTAAATGAAGCCAATCAATTTAAAATTAATACTGAACATTTAACCAATGGTATATACATACTTAGCATTTTTGACCAATCCAACCATTTAACAATTAAACAATTTATCAAATTATAAAATATGAAAACAAAACTTACCAGTCTCTTATTAGTGCTTTTTGCATCGGTTTTGGTAACCAAAGCCCAAAACTTTAGCTGTGGTCTCGATACCATTAGAGCCATTTTAAAAGCACAAAGCCAAGAACAGCAAATAAGAGAAAACTTATTCAATTTCAAGGTCAATCAATTCAGAAAAGAAATCAACATCAACATATTGCCAACTCCAATGGCGCCAACAAACAATGGCAATTCCTTGCTTTCAGCCCCTACATGTTTTAGCGCCAATTATATTATTCCTGTTATTGTTCATGTGGTCCACGACCCAAATATAAGCAAAAGCAATATCAGCACGGCAATGATAGAAGAACAAATACGATTGTTGAACGAGCAATTTGCTAATTATAACAATAGCACCCCCGGTTCTGTCAACACAGGCATTCAATTCTGTTTAGCCCCAGTGGGCGCAGGCAATAGCGGTGTTTTTAGATACAGCGATTCTTTATTAACATACACCAACACCAGCGAACCCCATCTATTAAGGGCATTGGTAAATGAATCTTTATATCCTTTTGATAAATTCATGCACATTTTTGTAGTCAGTGCATTGAACAAAGGCGGAGGAAAAAACTATGCCGGCTATGCCGCCCACCCCACTTCGCTGCCCGCAAGTCAAATTGGTGTTGTTATGCGTTATCAATTCATGGGCGATTATGCTACATATCCCACAATTTTTAGTTCGCTTTCTAAAGGCAAAACCTTAGCACATGAAGTGGGCCATTATTTGGGATTGTATCACACCTTTGAAGGCAATTGTGTGGGACTAAACAACAAAACTTGCTCCCTAGAGGGCGACCTTTGTTGCGACACCCCGCCAGTAGATGGACAACAATTTGGATGTAATGCAAACAACTCTTGCAGCAGCGATGTGCCCGACCAAACAGACCAAATAAACAACCACATGGCATACAACAACGATGATTGCCGAAACATGTTTACCAAAAATCAATTAGAAATTATGTATGCCACCTTAGAGGGGATGCGAAATGAACTATCATCCGTCTCAAACCTCAATAATCTCATTCTGCCCTGTTGTGTCAATAGTGCTGCCTTTGATGCGGATATTAAGTTTCATTGTAAAGATGGATTTACAATGTTTTATGCTCTAAATTATAATAACAATACAAAATACAGATGGATAATCAAAAAAAACAATATAACTGTTTATGATAATATCTTTACAGGAACAAACACCTATTCTGAATTCCTTTCTAATATTGGAATGTATTCAGTAACTCTATTTGTAATTGAAGGCACAGATACTTTTAAACAAACGAAAGTCAATTATATAGAGGTAAGAGATTGTGGCAGCCCCATCAAAAGCGAACAAGGCAATTGGTTTTTTGGCAACCGTGGAGGGCTTACTTTTCATACATTAGGTCCAGTTCCTAATACATCAGCAGTTCAGGGAGGTACAATTTCAGGGCCCTCTATCTTATCATCCGAAACCGCCATTACCCAAAGCAACAAAGATGGCGGTTTGTTGTTTTATGCAGGTAGTCGAGCCACCAAAGACAGTTTGAGAATATGGAACAAAGAACATAATTTAACACCTCGCACAAAAGCCCAAGCATTAAAAGGCAGCGATGATGGGGTGGCAGGATTGGTGGCATTGCCTCATACCACACAAAGAAATAAATCCCTTTGGGCAGTTGGATAGATTCTGAATAAATTTCGGGAACGAAATTTTTCAGAATGACATCGGGATTAAAAACCTTACCCAACAAATCTTTAACCTCTAATTTAAAATCCTTACTACTCTCTATCCTAACAGCACCGCTGCTCGGATATGGGAACACCCTGATTCCTAAGTCAGCAATTGTAACACCATTAACTGATAGCTTCCTCACATAATTAGTGCCTATGCTGCTGCTGTTGCAGTGCCCTTTTT
>JBDNIM010000196.1:0-4273 GCA_041688295.1 Bacteroidia bacterium | reverse complement strand
TTTACAAAAACCATGTTTTCTTTCATGATAAATAAATAGTTTTCGTTGAATGAAACCTTAATGTTATCGGCTATTGGTTTTATCAAATTTTCAATGTTTTCGTGGTTAATTCTAGTTAAATTGCTTCTGTTTGGTAGAACGGTGATACATTCTGCATTTGTTTTTATTAAAAATAGGCTGCTATCTGATGTTCTTGCAAAATCTTTTGCATCAAAGGATTGGATGCGCTCATATTCCCTTACATTTAGGTTTTTTGGAGAAAATATTAAAGACTGAAAATCATTATTGTCTATGAAATTGGAAGGTTGCAAAAAACACATTAAAGTGTCGAAAAAATGCGCCCTGTTAAAACTTAAATTTAGTTTTTGAATATTAAATTTCTGTCCAATTTTTGAGATGGTAAAACTCTCGCCTACTCTGCTACTGCGCATGTGTAACAAACCCTCTTGGACAATAAAAGTAGCATCGCTAATATTCCCGTTATAAAAAAAGAGTGTTTGGCTACTTAAATCATCTGGCCAAAGCGATATTTCTCCATTTTTTATTGTGTAAATACCGTTACTGTCTGCCGAAATTACATTTTTGTTAAAAGTGCTGCTTGTTTTTCGGGGAAAAGGTCTGCCTTTATCATTGCACCCTGTCCAAAACAAACTGATTACAGAAGCAATTAAAATTAAACTAAATTTTTTCATAGCTGATGATGGTTGTGTTTTTAGGCAAAGTTTTTAAAATGGTGCTAAGTTCCAATTCATCGGGTGGTGCAATGGTTATTTTAAAAGCATCGTTTTTTCTTGTTGTTATCGATGGATTTGTTGGGTTGTTAATATCAATTTTTAACAAATCATTCATATTATTGGTATAAATAAAACTTTCTTTTATTGCCATGTCAATACATGCAGGAATAAAATAGAATCCAATTTTTTGAGGTATTTGTGGGTTGCTGATGTCTACAAAATGAATTCCTAAACCATAATCTAAAAGCAGCAGCGTGTTGCCATTTTTTATGGTTTGTGTTATGTTTTTGTTATCTTTTGGTGTCTTTTCCCAATTGCAGATATTTAATTTTTCATTTGAAATTAAAATTGGCTTGTATTTAGAAAAGCTGTCTTTTTCCAAAAAGTCTTTGTTATCGCAAGCACAAAGAGCAATTAATGAAGCGAAGAATAAAATATACTTTTTCATAAGATGTTTCAAAAATAAAACCTTTTTGTCAAAAACAAAAGTTTTTTAAAAAATCATTTAGGCACAATTTTTGTATCTAAGGGTTTATGAATCAAATAAAACTAACCCTATTAGCACTGACAGCATTTTTGTTTGTTAACGCAAATGCTCAATTTCAAGAGAAATCTTACTTAACGAGCAAAGGCCAGATAGATGCCTTAACAATAAGTGTTGATAGCAACACAAAAGAATTGTCATACCAAGTTCTCACCCAATATGTTATTGAAAAAAACTCATCTGCTACGGCTGGTTTTACGAATTTAGGTGAAATATTTTTCAGCCAAGTTATGTTGCCAACTATTTCATTAAAACCTTGCGATGTATATGGACTTTTTGATGACCAAAACAAATTATTTGCCATGTTTTTTTATGTTGATGGGCGATTTATAAACTCAAATAATTCTTTGTCTGAATTTAAAAATATTCAAGCGGTAGGTGTTGATATTAAAACTAGAATTGCAATAGAGTTGAAAGCCAAAGAGGTTGCAAATTTGAAATTAAAAGAAAAAACATTGGAAGCCAGTTATTCTAATATTACGGATGCTATTAAAAACTTAAATAAAGACAGTAAGTCAGATTTGAAAACAGCAGGCAAAGAAGAAAAGAGTGCTGTAAAAACTGCTAATAAAATGGAAAACACCAACAACGAAAAGGCTGCTTTGGATGCAGAAATTGCTCAAAAGCAAGCTGTTGTAAATGCTTTTCCTATTAACCAATTAGAAAAAGACATTAAAGAAAAAAATAAGGTTTTGAAAAAAAACAGAAAAATTTTATGCAAATCGGCAAAATCAAATAAAAAAGACAACGAAAAACTAACTTTGCTTAATGTTGAAAAAAAGGTAAATAATGAGCAAGCGGAAGCCATGAAAAATAATTTGCCGGTTTTGAAAAAATTAAATAAAGAAAACTACAAACTAATTGATAAAATTCAAGATTTAGAGGCTGATGTTAAAGAAAACGAAGCTAAAATTGCGCAAAGCAATGCGGCCGTAGTAAGTGATAGTATTAATGTGGCAGTTAAAGAACAAGCAATCTTCAACTTTGATTTGAAAGGCAAACAAAAAGAATTGAAAAAATTAAACAAAGCAAGTAATAAACTAGGCAAAAAAGTTGACAAACAAAAAGGGGATATTTCTGAATCGACAACAGAAGCCGATACAAAAAGAAAAGAAGCGGAGCAAGCGAAAATGAAGTCAGAAGAATTAATCAAACAACAATCTGATGTTAAAAATGAGTTGGATGAAGTGAAAAGAAAATTAAAACTTTTGGGCGAATAAGCTTTCCTCTTATTCATAGAAATTGAAAAACCTGCCATTTGGCAGGTTTTTTTGTTGGTGTCTTATCTAAGTCAAAGAAGATAAACCCAAATTTGCTCCTCCAGAGACAGAATGTAAGACCCCCTAATAGCACTAGCGACCAATCCATTGCACTAATAACAATTAACTAATAACCAAACCACCAATAACCAAACCACCAATTAACCAAACCGCCAATAACAATTAACCACAAACTAAACAACTTTTATCAAAATAAATATTACATTTGCACCATAATTATCAAGAAAGACGGAGGGAGTGGTCCTTTGATGTCTTGGCAACCTATTTTTTTATAAGGTGCCACATCCAACCTTGCAAACCAAAAAAACGCAAGGACAGATAATAGAAAAGACATTCCAACAAAATGCTTCTCTTCTGTTTTTCCATAGGTAATTTACAAAATAAATTATTATGTCTAAAAAAATAGAACCTTTTTTAAGATTGAGCGGCCTAGAGCCTTTGACCCAAACCAGAGAAACCAATTTTATTAATATTGGAGAACGAACAAACATTACGGGCAGCAAAAAATTTGCCACGCTAATATTAAACGATAAGTATGACGAAGCCTTGTCCATAGCCAGACAGCAGGTGGAAAATGGGGCGCAAATTATTGATATAAACATGGACGAAGGCATGTTAGATGGCAAAAAAGCAATGGTCCATTTCTTGAATTTAATTGCTGCCGAACCGGATATTTCTCGCGTGCCTATCATGATAGACTCTTCTAAATGGGAGATTATAGAGGCCGGGTTGAGATGTGTGCAAGGCAAGTCTATTGTAAATTCAATCAGTTTGAAAGGGGGCGAAGAGGAATTTATTCATCAAGCAAAACTGGTGAAAAGATATGGCGCAGCAACTGTTGTGATGGCTTTTGACGAAGACGGACAGGCCGATAATTTTGAAAGACGCATACAAATTTGCCAAAGGGCATACAATATTCTGACACAAAAGGTTGGCTTTCCTCCCCAAGATATTATTTTTGATCCCAATATATTAACTGTTGCAACGGGCATTGACGAACATAATAACTATGCAGTAGATTACATAAACGCCTGCCGTTGGATAAAAGAAAATTTGCCTTATGCAAAGGTAAGCGGGGGGGTTAGCAATATTTCGTTTTCTTTCAGAGGCAACGACACGGTAAGAGAAGCCATGCACTCAGCGTTTTTGTATCATGCCATAAAAGCGGGCATGGACATGGGCATTGTGAATGCCGGAATGTTGATAGTTTATGATGATATTCCTAAAGATTTGTTGGTTTTGATAGAGGATGTGTTGCTAAACAGAAAGCCCACAGCTACAGAAAGTTTGGTGAAATTTGCCGACTCCGTAAAAAGCAAAGGCAAGGTAGATGTTGTGGACGATGTGTGGCGTAGTTTGCCTGTAAACGAAAGGCTGAAACACGCTTTAGTGAATGGAATCACAGATTTTATAGACCAAGACACCGAAGAAGCGCGTACCCAATTTGAGCGACCTTTGCATGTTATTGAAGGGCCTTTAATGGCGGGCATGAGTGTTGTTGGTGATTTGTTTGGTAGTGGAAAAATGTTTTTGCCGCAGGTTGTAAAAAGCGCAAGGGTAATGAAAAAAGCTGTGGCCTATTTAGAACCTTATTTGCAAGCAGAAAAAGACAAACTTTCGTTAGAAAGCAATTATGCTGTGGCACAAAAAGGGCGAGGCAAAATTTTGATGGCAACCGTAAAAGGCGATGTCCACGATATAGGAAAAAATATTGT
>JBDNIM010000195.1:0-9776 GCA_041688295.1 Bacteroidia bacterium | reverse complement strand
GTTTAGTGGCCTCAGCGAGCCAATTGCCTCTTTCAATGGCATTTGGTGGTTCAATACTATCATTATAAAACTAAAAGGTTTTATCAAACTTTTTTTCTTGAAAATTTTTCCCTGTTTGAACATAATAGCCCTCTGCCATTAGTTTTTCTAAGTTAAAATATGGTTTGCCAGAACCTGCAACAAAATCGATACCTTTTCCATGAAAATCATTGGCTATTTCTTTGTGCATTTGTCTGCTTTTTTGATGGGCATAAAAAGAAGCTGGTGTTGCGTGGGTAACAGAACAGGTGGCTATCAATCCAGTAGATAAACCTTTTTCTTCGGCTTGCTCGGTCAGTGTTTTTTGTGCAATACTGTCTGCATCCAATCCAATGGCTCCGTTATAGGTTTTTTGCCCAATGCTAAAAGCCGTTGCCCCAGCTGCGCTGTCTGTTATAAAGTCATCGGATGAGGATGTTTTTAAAAATCCTATGTTCTCGAACAAATCCAGCGTTAAGCCTCCATTGATTACAGAAGCTGCAAAAATTTGCGCCAAACCCATGCCATCGCCAATTAAGAAAATAATATTTAAAGGTTTTTCTAATTGACTGCTAATAACTTTGGCCGCAGAGCCACAATTCCATTGCAGAACAGACAATATTAAAACCAAAGCAACTTGTTTTTTTAATCTCAACATAAAGCACAAATTTAGAATTTTTTATTGAACTAATTCCTAAAATTTTACTACTTTTTTAATAAACTCTTCTCCGTTAATATTTAACTTTACAAAATAAACCCCCGAACTTAAAGCACTTGCATCTATTTCAAACATTTTTTCTTTTGGGTAAACTATCTGCTGACCAATTATTAACTGGCCAATGTCATTAAAAACTTCCAGTTTCAAAGACTCGCAAAACTGATTGATTTGAATCTTTAAACTGTTTTGAAACGGATTAGGAAATATTTTTATTTCAAAATTGGAAAATCCTTTGGGGTCGCTATTGTCTATTGTTTTGCAAATTGTATCCGTGCAATTTATTTCATCTGTCAAAATTCTGCATATATTATATTTTCCATAGTTTGGAAAGTTGAAACTTGCGAAAGAATCTGCAACATTTTCTTGATTGTTAGCATTCCAAATAACTGTATTTCTATAATCATTTATTTTTGGTAATTGGATGGCAATGTTTTTGTTGCTGATTTTATTTAAACTAAAATTATTTTTACTAAAATCACTTACTGAAACCGTAATTTCAACATGGCTGCTATCGCTGCATGCATCATTAAGAATGGCTAAATACTTTTCGCTTGTTTTATTCTTGAAAATTTGCTGAGGGCCATTGGGCAATTTATCCCAAACAATTGTATTTGGTTTTTGTGTGTTGATTGTAAAAGTGAAAGGCAAATTGTTATAACTGCATTTTTTCAAAAAGAGAGGTTGAATATCCAATTTTGGAGAAACCGCCACTTTAAAACTATTAAAAACACTATCGCCACAAGCATCAGAAACAGAAAAGTTGTAGGTTTTGGTGTTGAAAGAATCTGCGAGTGTGGTGGTACTTTTTTGCTGACCCCAATAGTGTTTTAATGTATTTGTTTTGCCACCGAAGCCTTGAGATTTCAATAAAAGAGATTGACCGTAACAAGTAATGGTATCTGATATTTTTTTCAATGCCAAAGCATCATACACATTCAATTGCGTGGTATCAAATACCAAAGGCAAAGAGCATCCATCTTCAAATTGGGCAATCACTGTTTGAGAAAAAGATGGTGTTAGATTAATAGTTGGATTAACAGAATTATTTGCCAACCATCTTACCTTGCCAAACCCAGGCTTTCCGCCATTGAAACTTGCGCTCAAGGTTACAATTTTTGCATTGCAAACGGTGTCTATTTTTGCAATTGAAACACTAGGTTTTTCCCAAACATAAATATCAAAAGAATCTTTAAAATCGGGGCTGCAAGCATCTGAAAGTGTGGCAATCAATCGCTGGCTTTGAATGGCTGTTTTTTTAGCATTAAAGCCAATCATTTCTACATCATTCCAAGTTATTTGATAGGCATTTGGTTTTCCACCTTTTGGAGAAAGCAAAGTAGTTAATTCGGTGCCATAACAAAAGGTGTCTTGGTTTTTGCTTGTTTGAAAACTTAATGGTTGCAACACATTTACCGTTATACTATCGAATGCGCTTAGCGTGGTGCAATTGTCTTTTAGCTCTAATTTTATTCTAATGGTTTGTTTTAAGTTTTTCAGACTTCTTGATGCACCTAAAATCCCCGAATCGCTCCATTTATATTGATAATTGCCATTGCCGCCTTTTGCTTTTGCATTAAAAAGGGATAAACCATTAAAGCAAATTGTGGTGTCCGAATTTATGCTGACTTGCAGCGGTTGCCTAGCCATAACAATCACATTTTTTAGACTTGTATCTGGTTCGCAGTTATCAAACACACCAATTTCTACAACCGTATTTTTCTTTATTTCAATATCAAAACTGTTTCCCATTTTAAAGGAATCAATTGTTTTGAAAAATATATTGTTTTGCATTGGTTTTCCGTCCAAAATTGTCGGTTGAATTGTAATTTTTTCGCCCATACAAGCCCAAATAGTATCTGCAATGATAATCTGAGGTTTGTTATACAGTGTATAGGTGTTTTTTCCATCAATTTTTGGATTAAAGTTTAGGTTTTTGCTTCGCACCTCTCCGCAATAATTGGTGGCAGACACCCATATAGATTGAGAATAGTTTGCATTAAAACTAATTTTATTTGAGAAACCTATTTGTAAAGTATCTGTTTTTGAAACTGAATCGCTGAACCAAATAATTTTTGCAGGTGTTTGGCTAAATAACTTCACGGAATCGAACAAAACAGATGTGCGGCAAACGGAAGAATCTATGTTTATTAAGCTTAATTGAATGGCGCTGTCTATTTCATAAGGGCAGAACGCGTGTAAACAAGCGCTAAGCAAACATTGGTGTATGTTCGCCTCACTAAAAACATACTTTGGCTAATAAATGGTTTTAGATCAATGGAATCTGAATTGCTTGAAATGGATTGCCATGTGCTGCCATTATTGGTGCTATACTCCCAGTTTTTTACAATTGGAGCGCTTCCATTCACTGTAGATTTTGCGAAATAGAGTTGGTTGTTGCAAGTTTTCATATCCTTCGGTTGAACTAAAACTTGGGGTGCTTTTTTTGTTGAATCTATGTTTACCAAAAAGGCATTCAATCGGCCGCTTTTGGCTCCGTTTTTAAATTGCACAGCCAAAGAAATATAATGCGCTTGTTTGTTGTTTAAATTAGCAACTAAAAAACTTGTGTCATTTGTGGTGCCAACCGTTTTCATACTGCCATCTATTAACTGAAAAATTTTAAAAGAAATGGCGTTTGCGGGTCTGTTCCATCTTATAAAAACCTGGTTGCTGCAACTTGTTATTTGCGGCACAAGTATGTTCTTAGAAATACTAAACACTGCATCCGATTGGTCCTCGACACCGCTGCTAGAAACAACTTTTATCATTGCTTTACCTGTGTTTATGGTGTCGGAGGCATTTTGCCAAATGTAATTTTTTGTTGTGTTAGAAAGACCGCTGACTAGGGTTGCCCAAGTGTATCCGCTATCTCTAGAAAACATGACTGAAAATGTGCCACTCACACCCTTGGCATTCCATCTAATTAATTGCGATTTGGCAGCAGTGGAGGGCGGTTCCATTGTTTCAAAACCGTTGGGATATTCTAATAATAGTTCTTTTTTATGGGTTAAATATGAGAGCGCAAACACCTGTTTTCCGTTTGGCACCACTTTGCCCAAAACATTGATTTTATACCAACCTGAATCTGGATTGGTGAGGGTAATTTGTTCAATATTATTTAAACTGTCTCGTTTTCTGACAGCCAAAGCCGAGGGATTTGTGGGGTTCAGCACCCAAGGCAAATGCGTGGTGCTGCCTTTGATTATCCTTAAATCCAAATCATTTACTAAAATATTGGCATTGTTGGTAGAGAATACCTCGGGGTCGTTCCAAGTGAGCATGGTTTTAAATTCATGCAAAAAACCTGGCACATAAAAAGAGTCTGTAAACTGCTGATTGCTGCCAACACTGTCTATTTTCCAAGCATCGTTTTCAACGATTTTTACTGCATTTATCAAATTTATTTTCCCAAAACCGTGTTTAAAATCTGGGCCTGCGTTTCCAATATCATCTGCACTATTTGCTATTATATTCTTTGTCAAATAATTGAGAGGTGTATAATTGTTTTTAGCAATAAATTTTTCTAACAACAAGGCTATTGTTCCGCTTGCGCCTGGCGTTGCCATTGAGGTGCCGCTGCTGAAGCCATAAGAATTTCCATTTAGCGTGCTCAGCACATTTACCCCAATGGCAGATATTTCGGGTTTCAGGCGGCCATCTAAAGTGGGGCCCGCGCTGCTAAAATTGGCTTCGGCATTTAAATGCGTAATGGCAGCCACCGAAATTGTGTTTTTTGCTGTTTGAAAGCCAGATAAAATGGTGCCATATCCTCCTGCAATGCAATTCATTGCACGAGAATTGCCGGCTGCAAAAACATGTAACAAAGCATTGTGTTTGATACTTAAGGCATCCATCTCGGTGCTTGTTTGGTCATAATTGGCAAAAGTGTTGCAGGTGTTGCCCCAATATCCATAGGAGTTTTGGGTTAAATGGAAATCATATTTTGGTTTGCTGGTGTCCATCTCTAAGGGAATGTCTCCATTAAAATCCCAACTATAAATTTTGGCATTGGGCGCCATGCCCCTTTCGTTTTCAATCAAATTGCCCGCCCCAGCCATTGTGCCGGCAACATGGGTGGCGTGATTGCTAATATTGGGTGCTTTTATTATGCTCAAACGATTCCTGAAATCAATGTGATTGCCCACAGCGCCACCGTCCCACTCGCCCAACCGAATGCCATTTCCGGTGAGCGAATTGCTGTCTGAAAAAGGGAATCTACTGTTGAAAAAATTTACCCTATGGCCTGTTCTTTCTACAAAATTGAAAGCCTGAACGGAGGGGTGCAAAAAGGCAACGGATTTTACATCGTTTAAGGCTGCCAATTCTAAAACAAGGGACTTTGTGGTTTTTATAAAAACGGATTTTAATGTTGGTCGCAAATAATAACTGCTGATGTTTTTTGCTTTAATAAATCCTAAAAGAGTACTTAGGTTTTGAGGTTCAAAATAAGAAACTATCAGCAATTGGGTGTCGTTTATGTTTGTCCATCGCCAATCTATTTTTTGGGCGGGCATTAGCGCGCTGCTGCCTTCTATTTTGTTAATATTTAAGCGTATATTGACCCCAATATAGCTTGAATCTGAGTTGTAGGCGCCAAAAAACTTTATGTTTGTGTTTTTTAATGTTGCCGAAACTTGCTGATTTGAAATTAAATAGTAATTGCGTTCTTGGGCGTTTGAAACACTTGCAACACAAAACAAAATGAGCGCAACCAAGCTTGATTTTTTAGAAAACATTAATACAAAAATAATCCTTTTTGATTAAAATTTTATGTTATATTATTTAGAGCATCAAAAGGCTTGGATTCAATGTTTGAAATGAGGTGATTTTTTTATTTAGGAATACCTAAAGTGGCTAGTTTTATCACGCCCAAGTTGCAAGCGAGAGCGGCAGTTGCTTCAAACCCGCATTCATAACCAACAAAAACAAGATTGGAACTTAAAAAGTTTTTAATACAATATAAAAATTATTACCCCAAGCTAAACCTGTACTTCTAATTTTACCATCGTAATTCATAACATTATTTCTTTTTACTTTGTAATCAAATTTTGTCATTTCAATAAAACTATTTTGTATCCATAACTGAAAACCTATTTTAAATTTGCCAATTCTATAATCAAAGCCAGAAGACAAGTAGGGTAATAATGTAAATTTTCTTGATTTTTCGAATATTATTTTCCTTTCTATTATTTCATCATTAATAGTGGATACAGTAAAAATTTGCTTTTCCCTATTTGATTTAAATTTGACTAAAAGCCGAACCCCTAATTCAACATTGAAATTCATTTTTTTTTCTACTCTGTTGATTTTCTTTAATCCTACTGAATAATAAGAATATCTTTCTATAAAAGTTCTTTTACTTCCTATTCCGTCAGTTGCCAAGGTTTGTAATGAATCTTTGGGAACAAAGAAACTAAATTTGCCTGATGTACTCAAATTCATACCCCCTATATGGTAAGTTAAAAACATATTTGGTTTATTATATGAAATTAGTTTTTGAATTTTAAGTCCAAAACCTCCAAGATTAAAATTTGGGGGCGATGAGTAACCTTCTTTTTTTGTTGATAGTTTACTGTGTGACAAAGAAAGAGAGTGATATATTGAGATTTCAAACTGTTTTATCTTTTTTACTTGAGAAAATATATTAATCGAAAAAAAAACAAGCACAAGAAACATTGTGTTTCTTATGCTTATTGAATTAAATTTATTTAAAATCACCATTTAATTACTTCCATTAGAACAGAGTTTAAAGCCTTTGGCTTTAAGACCATATTTATCGGATAATTTTTGATCAAAAGCGCGTGCTTTCTCTACCGAACTCGCAAATGTAAAGGCGATATTAGCACCATTTTTTGTAAATGTTTCTGCTATTCCTTTACCTATTCCTAGGCTTGCACCAGTTATTAAAGATGTTTTTCCTTTTAACATATTTTTGGGGATTACTTTTCTAGGCAAAAATAACACTTCTTATTAAAATTTTATGTTATTTGTGTGGAGAATCAAAAGGCTTGGATTCAATATTTGAAATGAGGTGGTTCATTGAAGGAAAGCAAACTAATAAAAAACCTCCTTTTTCTTTAAATAGAAACAAGAGGTGTGATTATTTTAGTATTTTAATTTTAAATGTGTTTTTCTCAAAAAGGCAGCCTAAAGGCCGCCTTTTTTTGGTTTTGGTTTATGGAATCTGAAAAAACAAGAACCAAATTATGGAATAGATTTATAACTAATATTGTATTCATAAATTGTTGATCCATACTTTTGAAAACTTTTAGTCTTCAAACTATTTTCATCCAATGTTATTATTATATTCGGAGTACCCCACATATACAGTGTGTCTGAATCTAAAAACCATTTTGAAACATAAAAATCAGGTGCTTGAGGATCACACTTCAAGGTGTTTTCATATAATGTTAAAAGACTATCTTTAGAAAGTATAAAATAATCATCATTTTTACATGGCTCAGCGCTGGCATAAAAATCTGTGTCTCCATTAATAAATGCCGGGCTTACCTTCCAGGCTGTTAATTGCCATTTTTTAAATGTTAAAAGTGAGGATTTTGGGTTATTGTTAATTGTAGGTTTTTTACTTTCTTTTTTACATGCAAATAATACAACTGTAAGTGTAATTATTAATAATAAGGGTTTCATTTTTTGTTTGATATTAAGGTTTTTAGGTTGATGGAGTCTAGCAATTTGAACTTCTCGTTATTCATGTTTATAACATTGAGCAAATTCTTTTCTTTATCTAAAACTAGGCAACCATCAAAGGTTCGGCTTTCGTAGTTTTTGTAGGTTCTAATGGTTTCAATACTTTTTGTGTTAAAATTAACCTTATAAATATAGCCCATATTCCTTTTAAATTGGTTCATTAATATAAATACTTCATCGTTATGTTCTATAAAATCCACATTGTAGATAGAGTCATTTGTGAATGAAGATAGTCTTACAAATTTATTCTTTTTTTGATCAAATAAATAGTTGTTGTAATTAAAAGTTGTAAATTGATTAATAAATGTATTTGCATATAGTTGTTTATGCAAAAACTGCGTATTTATGATAGGGTAATTAAAAACCTTAAACCCAGAATCAAGCATATATGCTTTCATTTTTATGCTATCATTCTTTTCTTTAAACAAAAGGATTGGATGATTATTTAAAATCGATATTTTAATATCGGTTTTGTATTCATCAAAATTGGATTCAGAAAAAAGTTTAATATTATCTAATTTTATTTGATTGCCAAGAATAGAAAATTCGCCAACATAATAGTTGTAAGAAAGTTTAACTTCGTTGTTATTATTAAATAGTTGTTTTTGACTCAGCATGGCATCATATTTGTTGACAATAAATGTTAAATATAATTTATTATTTAAAAACAACCAATCTAATAATCCACCATCTGGGAGTTGTTCTTTTAGTTCTTTCACATAAAAATTCCTATTTTTAATATATTGTTTACTAAATTTAAACTTGGTTCTAATTTGATTGAAATAAAAAGTGTCTATCAAATTAAAAACATTACTTTCTCCTGTATTAAAATCAAAAGTCATTAAATTTTTGGTTACCTCTGTATAAATAGACAATTGATTATTAAAATTTCTGAATCTATAATATCCCAAAAGATTGTTAAAACAAGTATCATTAAGAATAATAACGCTTTTACTTATATCAAAAATCCGTAATTTGCCATTTTTTAGGCCGTTTAATCTATCTATATAATCGGGAAGTTGCCTTGTTTCAAATTCCATAATTAAGCTATCGCCATCAAAAACCTTAACCATAGGACGCATATTACTAGTTAGCCCTTCATATTTACCAACATTAATTTCACTTGGCACATTACTAATATTTAAATATTTACGGACAAAAAAATTGGCAGTCCTTTCATCCACATTACCAATATATATTTTGGGATTGAGTGTTGAATCAATGTAATTAATTAACCGATACGAAGGCTTACAATTGGTGCAATCATTAGGATTTACTCCTATTTCACATCTTATTTGAGAATTTAAAGCAAAAGATATACTTAACGAAAAAAAGAGAATGAAGCGGTTGTTATTCATAATTACAAAACTAAATAAAAATGTGTAATTAACTACTAATTACACATTTTTATTAAATACAATTCATTGAGCACAGCTTTTTCCTCAAGGCTGCCAGCTTTGCCATCGTTGTGTAGCAGCCAATATTCAGTAGAAAGAATACCCAAGTATTCTGCCATATAAGCTGTTACATCACCCCCAACATTCAAATTGCCTTTTAGTGCCTCCGCTTATATAATCGCCATTTGCATCCACAATATGATTGTCTGGCGAATGATTGGGTTGAATATCACTGAAAGGCATGCCTTGTCCTGAATAAGGACCTAAAACAGTAAAATACTTTATAAAGTTTTCTCTGTGGTTCCAATACCTATTGTGTAGTTCAGTGTTTGTGGAGCTTACTTGCGCTTGCAAATAATTACTCATGTGCATCAATATACACAAAGCTGTTAGTTTAATTGTTTTTTTTATAATTGTTTATTTATAATTTATTGAATGATTAGTTTATGGTGATTGTTTTGATTGTTTTCTGTAATCGTTAGAATATATATGCCGCTTGATAAATTACAATTTATTGTATTTTCTCCTGTAACTAAAATATTAGAATACACCTTTTCACCTAAAATACTGGTTATATAATATTGCGTTACCTTATTGTTTAAATTTAATATTTTAAATATTCCACCATTAGGTTTTGGATATATTTTTATGTTGTTTGTTGTTAGATTATTTAATCTTAATTTATGGACAATGTATTCTGAACTTGTTTTAATGCAATAACCTTGTTTCAAAGCAACAACATTGTATGAGCCTGTGTTTGTTAGTTTAAGAAATGACTCTTTTATAATTTGATAAATTGTTAAATGGTTGGATTGGTCAAAAATGCTAAGTATGTATATACCATTGGTTAAATGTTCAGTATTAATTTTAAATTGATTGGCTTCATTTACCTCTAATAGATTCAAAACCCTCCCATTAATATCTGATAATAATAT
>JBDNIM010000194.1:0-2920 GCA_041688295.1 Bacteroidia bacterium | reverse complement strand
CGTATGATAAAAATTAAGTAAACAAGAATTAAAGTGTTCGCCAGTTTGTTTTTCCACAACGGTTTTCAGCGCCATAAGTTCTTTTGTCCAAGTCAGTGCTTGTTTGGTTGTGTTGGAATAGGTGTAGTCAAAATTTTGGTCGCCATACCAAGCTACTTTTCGTTTGGTAACAATGTGTTTGCCAAAAATAATGGCTTCGTCATTTTTCCATTCAATTGTGTTTAGCAAACTGTCCAAATAACTTTCAGCCTCTTGGTGTGTAAATATTTTTCCGAAATAATTCACTGTGCCATCCATGGGCAACAGGTTTTTTGTAAAGTCTAATTCATTCTCAAATAAATTCATTTTTGCTTAATTTTATGTTTCTTGTTCAATATTTACTTTAGTAGCTTCCCAACCGATGATGACTATTTTACGAGCAGTACCCCACATATAACCGCCCCACTTTCCTGTTGATTGAATTACACGATGGCAAGGAATAAGAAAAGCAATTGGGTTGTCGCCAATGGCTGTGCCAACGGCTCTTGAAGCATTTGGGTTACTAATATGCTTGGCAATGCTTCCGTAAGTTGAAAGTTGTCCCATAGGGATTTTAAGTAAAGTTTCCCAAACTTTCAATTGAAAATCTGTGCATTTTAAATGTAGTTTTATTTGATTGAGTTTTTGCCAGTCATCGCTAAAAATGAACAAAGCGTTTTGTTGGATAAGGTCTAAATGTTGTTTGAAATTTGCATTTGGAAAACGATTTTGCAACATGCCAAATGCTTTCAATTCGTCATCTACAAACGCTAGATGACAAATGCCTTTTGATGTGGAAGCAACTAAAATATTTCCAAATAGACTATCTGCAAAGCTATAATTTATAGAAAGATTTTTACCACCGTTTTTGTATTCGGCAGGCGTCATGCTTTCAATTTTTACAAACAAGTCGTGTAGTCTTTTTGTGCCAGAAAGTCCTTTTTCATGGGTTGTTTCAAATAAGGTGGTTTGGTTTTCTTTCAGTAATTTTTTTGCGTATTCAATACTTGTATATTGCAAAAACTTTTGAGGGCTTGTTCCTCCCCATTCCGTAAACAATCGTTGAAAATGAAGAGAATTTAAATGCACCTTTTCTGCAACTTCTTCTAAATTAGGTTGGTCTTTAAAATTGGTTTGAATATAATTGATTGCTGCTGCAATGGGATGATAATTAATAGACTCTTGCTCGTTCATTTTGTTAAGTTTTAGGTTGCAAATTTCGGTAAGTTTTTGCTATCATACAATCCATTATTTGTATATATAAATGGGTTTTTCTTTGGAACTAATGTTTTCTTTCACTCCTAGTGTTCCTCTCTAATGCTATATTTGGGTTAAATAATTGTTCTACCAAATCTTTATCAATCGCATGGTTCAAAGAAATATTTATAAAATATTTTAATTGCCAATCTTGTGTTTTCTGTGCTTGTTTGCTTGCAGCTATGTCCCATATTGGATATACTCTAAATCCTCTTTTCCCATCCATCATTGTGTCGGATAATATTTTGAAACTGTGCAATACTGCTTTTGGAATAATGAATACTCCCAATTTTTTGTCTTTTCGGGTAACAATAATATAGAAATCAAATTCGTTAGAAATGTTATATGGTTCTGTAATTCCTTTTTCATTTCTTTTCCAAAGGGTTACAAATTGGCCAATTTTTGTTGGTGTAGTTTTAGCTGTTCTAAATTTTATGGGTTTTCCATTTAATTTAAATTGATGTGCAAAATAATCTTGGCTTTCTGTCTCTATTTCTAAATTTGTTAATTGCAGGCCGCAAGGCATAAAAACGGTTTCGTTTAAATAACTAAGTTCAGAATCTTTTGTTATGTTGTGTTTCAAGTTAAATTTGTCTTGTTGATTAATGGATTACTAAACTTTTTTTTCTCGATATAATGGATGCTTGCAATAGCAGCTATCAGTTGCAAAAGTATAAAAAATTATTGATGTATTATGCAGTGCCTTTGAGCGTGTGTTTTTAGATTATTTGATGTTTTTGATAACAAATCCTGATATAATTATTAAAAAAGGTAGGGAAATTTGAATCATAACTTGTTCAATTTATCCAATTATGGCCTTTAGAAAAAATAAATTGTATTTTAATCCTTTGATTTTTAGTGTGTTAATGTTTTATTTAAAAAAACTAAAACTTTTTTTAAAACATTTTGTTGTATAACTATTGAAAAAAAAATAACAATAACAAATTAAACAACAATTTAAAAAAAATGGAACATTTAAAAATCGCTAGCGACAATTACGTTGCTTTTACATTCTTCATCGGAACAATGGCCATGATGGCCGCTTCTGTCTTTTTCTTCCTTGAGCTAAACAATACTTCGTCCAAATGGCGAACTTCTGTTTTGGTTTCGGGTCTAATTACCTTTATTGCAGCCGTTCATTACTATTACATGAGAAGCTACAATCTTGAAACTGGTGAATCTCCAACCTTTTTCCGTTATGTAGATTGGATTTTAACAGTGCCTTTGATGTGTGTTGAGTTTTATTTAATTACCAAAAAAGCAGGTGCGAAAATCAACTTGTTATGGAAATTAATTCTTGCTTCATTGGTAATGTTAATTACTGGTTATGTGGGCGAAGTGCTAGACAGAGATGGCAGCGTACTTTGGGGTGTGCTTTCTGGTATTGCTTATTTCTACATTGTTTACTTAGTATGGTTTGGCGAAGTTGCAAAACTTTCTCAATCAGCAGGTCCTCAAGTTGCGAAAGCTACTAAAATCCTTGGTTGGTTTGTGTTAGTTGGTTGGGCAATCTACCCACTAGGTTATATTTTAGGTACTCCAGGTGGATTATTTGGTATCCAATTAGTAAGCGACCCAGCGGCTGCTAACCACGCTATGGATATTGTTTATAACATTGCAGATGCTATTAACAAAATTGGTTTTG
>JBDNIM010000193.1:0-5646 GCA_041688295.1 Bacteroidia bacterium | reverse complement strand
TTATGAAGTTAAAAATGATGGAATGAAGCGGTCATATAAAGAAATATCGTCTATTATAAACGATGCCATCGCCATTATAGAATCCAACCAAGACAAAAAGGATGGATTGACGGGCATTCCTAGTGGCATTAGAACTTTAGACGATATTACATCAGGGTGGCAAAAATCTGATTTAATTATTTTGGCAGCTAGGCCAGGTATGGGAAAAACAGCCATAGCGCTTACTATGTTAAGAAATGCGGCTGTTATGTTTAACAAGCCAGTTGCTTTTTTCTCGCTCGAGATGAGTTCTGCTCAGCTTGTTACGCGTTTAATTTCTGGCGAAAGCGAAATACCTAGCGAAAGTTTGAAAAGAGGAAATTTAGCAGAGCATGAATGGGCGCAATTGCATACAAAAATTCAAAAACTATCAAAAGCACCCATTTTTATTGACGATACGCCCGCCTTGTCTTTGTTTGAGTTTAAAGCTAAATGCAGAAGATTGCATTCAAAACACAATATTGAAATGGTTATGGTGGATTATTTGCAATTGATGAGAGGAGAGGACACCGGTAAAAATGGAAATAGAGAGCAAGAAATTGGCTCTATTTCCCGTGGATTAAAAGCTTTGGCAAAGGAATTGAACATTCCAATTATAGCCCTTGCGCAGTTGAGCAGGGATGTAGAAAAAAGGGGGGGCGACAAAAAACCACAATCGAGCGATTTGAGAGAATCTGGTAGTATTGATCAAGATGCGGATATTGTTGCATTTGTGCATAGATACAGTTATTACAAAGGCTCGGAAGAGGCCATGCAAGATGAGAGTTTAAGTGAGGTGATTATAAGAAAACATAGAAACGGTCAGCCTGGCGAAGCCAAAATGCACTTTTTGAGTCATATTGGGAAGTTCATTTCTTTTGAAGAAAATGTTGGCTACGGTTCAGATTTTGGCGAATCGCAAACCATCACATACAAAAGCCGTATTAATACGAATCATGATGAATCTACTCCTAATAATGATATGAGAAAATATGGCGAAACTTTGTTAAAAGAAGAAGATGCCCCCAATTTTGATACCCATATTGAAGAGGATTACGAAAATCCATTTGAGATATAGTCAGTTCTGAAAAAACAAGTAAATTTAGATTATAAAAAAAGGCGTTATGTTTGTAACATATTGCCTTTTTTTAGTTTAAAAGTTTTTTCCTATTCTATGTTTTGGTTTGAAATGGCATAAGGCATTTTTCTGCTCGCATGCCTCATGAGGCCATCAACAAGTGAGGCAGGACTGCTACCTAAACCTGCTGAATATTTATGGTCGTAATTCCAAATAAGTTTTTTATTACTGCAATCATTGATACTAAGTGAAACATGAACTTCGTTCGTTGCTCCCCATGCTCCAAACAACAAACCAATTGCGATAGCAGAGCCTTCCGACATTGGTTTTGATAATCCAAAATTAGAAGTCATTATACCATCAACACCTAATAGCTCGCACAATTCAACTGTTGTTAATCCATTTTCAGGATATCCAGCCTTCTTTAGTTTTGCATTAGTCGATTGAATTTCTTGAATTTCTTGAGATATTTTTCCTTGCATTTTTCGTTTCAACATCCATGAGTAGATTTCTAATTGAAAGTTTACGGCTTCGGTTTTTTGTTGCTCTTTCATAGATTCTGCATCTATTTTTTTATTAGCAGCTATTGAAACATTAGGCAAAATAATTGCAATTGTTCTTTGATTTTGAGCCAATTGATAGGCGTCTGGGCTATAAAATATTTTAGCACAAGCTGAGAAAAAGGTTGCAAAAATTAAAAGTACTGAAAGTCTTTTGATGCTTTTCATTGTTGAAATTGTATTAAATTAGGTTCAAATATAAATCATTTTTAATAAATAACAAGGGCAAACTAAACTTTAAAAGGTTAAGACAATAATTGTACTCACTTTAAACAATAGATTTTAAAGCTGCCAATTAAAATTAAAAAAGGCTTTTTGTTTGATACTTAAAGCCTTTTTTAGGGTTAGAATAAAGTTGGGGTTATTTTAGATATGAGGAATACATCCACACCAATTTTTCTTGCATTCTAATATAATCACTCATTAAGGCATTTGATCCTTCGTCTTCTGCTTCTGCTGATAAAGTAAGAAGTTCTCTTTGCAAAATAATAATTGTTTTAAAAGATTCTAGAATATGCTCAACAGCTGTTTTTCCGTCTGCTATTTTTGCACTTTCTTTAATTGAGGAGCACAAGGCATAAACTGTGTAAGCGTGTTCAGGAGTTTGTCCAAGAGTTAAAATCCTTTCTGCAATTTCATCAATTTTTAGCCATAAATCATTGTAAAGCTCCTCAAATTTTAAATGCAATTCAAAAAACTTTTCACCTTTAATGTTCCAATGATAGCCTCTGGTGTTTTGATAGAAGATAGAGTAGTTTGCTAATAAAACATTTAACTTTTCAGCTAGTTTATCAGCTTTTTCTGTGTTTAATCCAATTTTGTTTATTGTCATATTGTTTATGTAAATTTAAACAAAAGTAGGGCTTTTTATTAAAACAAACCTAAATATTATCAGTTCATTGGGCCCAATGTCAATAAACATACTATTAAATAAAAAAACCAAAGCTAAATTTGGTAATTACATAAAAAATAAGCATTTTTGAACCCAATATTTTTATAATTTAAATTACAATATGTATAACACAATCGTTGCTTCTCATTCTCATCTTCGTTGGTTGGTGCTTATTTTTGGTGTATTCGCCATTGTTCTTCCTTTAATCAATCAAAACGAAGAGATTACTAAAAAACAAAAATTGCCGGCTTTGTTGTTCTTAATTTCAATGGAACTGCAATTCGTGTTGGGCTTTATTTTGTATTTCTTTTTAAGTCCATTGGGTTTAGACGCATTTAGCCAAGGCATAGGTCATGTTATGAAAACTGCTGAAATAAGGAAAATTGCAGTAGAACATTTTACGCTGATGATTTCTGCATGGATTATTGTGCACATTGGCTACAAAAAAGTTAAAAATGCTGTAAATGGAATGGCGCTTAAAAAAGCATCTTTGGTTTATTTTGGAATTTGCTTAGCGCTCATATTAGCGGGTATTCCTTAGGCGAAAATGTAGGATTTAATTTAAAATCCAAGGCAACACAAAATGGAAACTAGGAATTAGCACTTCAAAAACTCCCATGCTTTCTTGGTCCTCAAAAATATAACTTCCTTCCATTTTTCCAAATCCTGTTTGTAACACACAAGCCGAAAAATAATCATAAGAAAGATTAGGAAAAATGATGGGTTGCTCGCCCACGACACCTTCACCTACCACAATTTTTGTTTCCCCACTGCTGTCTGTTATTTCCCATTTTCGAGAGAGTAATTGTACGGTTTTGTTGCTTTTATTTAAAATTGTAACATGATAATTAAAAACAAAATAATTGTTCTCTACTTGACTTTGTAGTTGGTTAAATGAGGTTTTAACAGTTACATCGATTTTATTCTTAATTGAAATATCCATTTAATAAGTTACAATTATACGGTTTTTTTGTTTGTTTTTATTGCAAAGTTGTTTTCTTTTTTCTTTACAAGCATAAATCTATTGTTTTCGATTGATAAATATCCAAATTCATAACAAAAATGATAATTAGACCCAGTTTTTGTTGTGTATATATTGGTTATATAATCAAAATTGAATCCTAAAATGCGCAATGTTTTTTCACTCACATTTGTGGTTTCTTCGTTTGGCAATAAACTTTGAATAATTTTCCGGTTTTTTCTTAAAATCCCGTTCACTTTATTAATATGCAGGTTGTTTTCACTATTAACTCTATTGTTGAAAGTGTTTCTGCACCCATCGTCACAAAATTTTTTGTCACTTCTTCCATTAATTGCTTTTTTGCATTCCAAACATTTGCTATTATTAGGCATAATTAAAAAAGCAAAAATAGAATAAAAAATGAATTGATCTTCATTTTTTATTTCTCAGTTTATTAAATGCTTATTTTGTAATCCAACTCTGGCTTTCAGTGTTGTAAAACACTTTGTCGCTCGGAAACTCTATCCAATCTTCGCTTGCTTTTGGATATTGATAAGCATCCAATGACTGTTGGTTTATCGCTTCCTTAAATAATATTTCTGATTTTTCAGCCAAATCATTTTCTCTCATTTTCCATGTCCAATATATTTCTTTAAATGATTTTTTATCAATTGTTTGATTATCCGACAACTTTAAACTGCCACAAATGGCTGAAAACTTGTCGTTTTTTATACTTGGTTCTAATCGCGAAATTTGAAAGTAGTAAGTTTTTAAACTGTCTTCATAAAAATTGAGCCATTTATATTGTCTTTCTTCAATGTGCGTTTTTATAAATTCTATGTTTTCAATATTCAAACGGTTTTTTTCAGCAATGCTATCATGCAGTTTGGCAATGAAAGGAACAATTTGAAGCATTAATTTGTCAAAGTCCAATTTGTAATTTTTTGTATATATTCTTTCATGATTTTGGCAAGATAAAATTCCCAAACAAAGCATTGTGAAAACAAGTTTTTTCATCGATTTTTACAATTTTCTATTAAAAAATTAATATATTTTATAACTAACGCCCAAATTAACCGCCTGACCTCTTCTGTTTTGCATCAGTTGATTGTCTGTTTTGTCTTTTTTCATATTGATTTTACCATCATTGTTTGTGTCTTGCCACAATTGATATTTAAAATTTAACAAATCGCTAATTCCAAATTTCACACTCAATCTTCGGCTAAATTCTTTAATAAATGTAATATCTAATGAATGTCTTGGCATTTCATAAACAGTAGGAAAAATTGAGTTTCCAACATAAGCGATTCTTTCTCCAAATATATTGTATGAAATTGTTGCAGTATTTCCACTTTTCTTGTCTTGATACATGATTCCTGCATTGATAATATATGGCGATTGTCCTTGCAAGGGTCTGTTTCTGGCTTGGCTCAAAGTGCTGTCTTTGCCCAAATCAACCATACTTCTTATGTAAGATAAGTTAACATTCATTGAAATTTTATTTAAGAATTTGTTTTTCGAAATGTTTTCAAGCGATTTTCTTATTTCTATTTCTGCACCTAAATTGGTGGCACTTTTTGCGTTTTTTAACTCAAATTGCTGACTTAGACCAACTGGAACAACATAGTTTTCAATTGGATTGATAAATCTTTTATAAAACACACCAAAACTAATGGTTTCGGTTTTAGAAGGATATGTTTCATATCTTAAATCAAAATTATTGATGGTTGCAGATTTTAAATTGGGATTACCAACAATATTTACATCATACATAAAATCATAATAAACAAAGGGCGCTAATTCTCTAAACTCAGGTCTATTTAATGTTTTTCCATAAGCCGCTCTCAATAAGTTTTTATCATTAAAGTAGTACACACAATTAAATGAAGGTAAAAAATTGTTATTATTAAGTTTCACATCTATTGGGCCATTTTGGTCTTGGCTGTTTAGTGTTTGTCTGAAAGATTCGAAACGAACACCAGCATTAATACTAAATTTTTGAAATGGAACATTAAGGTTTAAATATGCTGCATCTAATTCATTGGAAGCCTCGTATCTGTCGCTAGGGTTGGTGCCTTCATTTGGTCTAAAGCCCGCTGTTGAGTTTAGGTTGTTGCCCGCAAATATTTCATTGATT
>JBDNIM010000192.1:0-7458 GCA_041688295.1 Bacteroidia bacterium | reverse complement strand
TTTTCTCAAGATTGATGATGGATAGAATCATTTTTTTGGGCGTAGGCATTAATGATGAGGTTGCGAATATTGTAATGGGACAATTGCTTTTTTTAGAAAGCACCAACCCTAACAGAGATATTCAAATATACATAAACAGCCCTGGAGGCAGTGTTTATGCAGGTTTAGGTATTTATGATACCATGCAATATATTTCTAGCGATGTTGCAACAATATGCACCGGCATGGCAGCAAGCATGGGCGCTGTTTTGATGTGTGCAGGTGCACATGGAAAAAGAACGGCACTAAAACACAGCAGAGTGATGATACACCAACCTTTGGGCGGTGTACAAGGGCAGGCAACAGAAATTGAAATAACCTATAAAGAAATCAACAAACTGAAAAAAGAATTGTATGATATTATTTCAATTCACAGCGGCCAACCTTACGAAAAGGTTGAAAAAGACAGCGATAGAGATTATTGGATGACATCAACCGAAGCAAAAGAATACGGCATGGTTGATGAAGTTTTGACAAATCATAAAGACAAGAAATAAGAAATTATGGCAGGAAAAAAAGCATCTAGTTTTTGTTCGTTTTGTGGTAAACCTAAGGATGAAACCAATATGCTCATTTCTGGCATTGAGGCCAATATTTGTGATGCCTGTGTTGAGCAAGCTTCAAAAATATTAGAGGTAGAACTTGGAACTGTTAATACATCAAAAAAATCAAAAACTGATTTTAAACTTTCGTTAACCAAACCAGTTGACATTAAAAAACACCTTGATGAGTATGTTATTGGACAAGACGAAGCAAAAAAAGTTTTAGCGGTGGCAATATACAATCACTACAAAAGACTTAGCGGCAAAGCCAATGATGATGAAACAGAGATTGAAAAATCAAATGTTTTGTTGGTGGGCGAAACGGGCACAGGCAAAACCCTTTTGGTGCGTACTTTAGCAAAAATATTGAATGTTCCTTTCTGTATTGCCGATGCAACAGTTTTGACAGAGGCCGGCTATGTGGGCGAGGATGTAGAAAGTGTCATTTCTCGTTTGTATCAGGCAAGCAACTACGACCTAGAAGCCACCCAAAGAGGCATTGTTTATATTGATGAAATAGACAAAATAGCAAGAAAAGGAGACAATCCATCCATTAGCAGAGATGTTAGCGGAGAAGGTGTTCAGCAAGGTTTATTAAAACTATTGGAAGGCACAATTGCGAATATTGCGCCCGAAGGTGGAAGAAAACATCCCGACCAGAAATTTGTAAAAATAGATACTAAAAACATCTTGTTTATTTGTGGAGGCGCTTTTAGTGGTATTGATAAAATCATTTCTAAAAGAATGAACACCAATTCAATTGGTTTTAGCAGCAATCCAAACCAACACAACGACCTCAATCTTATTGAGAAAATTACCCCATCAGACTTGCGTTCGTTTGGCTTAATTCCAGAAATTATTGGCAGAATGCCAATGATTACTTTCCTTACTCCATTGGATAAAGAAGCGTTAAGAAACATTTTATTGAAACCTAAAAATGCTTTAATAAAACAGTATGTTAAATTGATGGAAATTGAAGGCATAAAACTAAGTTTCGACTTAAAAGCAATAGATTTAATTATTGACAAAGCGGTAGAATTCAAATTAGGCGCAAGAGGACTAAGAACCATTTGCGAAAAATTGATGCTTGATGTTATGTTTGATGCCCCTTCTAATAATGTAAAAGAAATTGTTATTACAGCCGATATGGTGGACAGAAAACTAGCAGACATAGATAGCAAAGCTGCCTAAACATTGAATTTTTCTTCAAAAATAGTAGAACATGCCGTAACGGCACTCTCTGGTTTTCCGGGCATAGGCAAAAGAAGTGCGCTCAGGATGGTAATGTTTTTAATCAAACGCCCAAAAGAGGAGATAGACCAAATGGCGGAGGCTTTAAAAAAACTAAAAACAGATTTAAAGAAATGTAAAATCTGCTGCAATGTGAGCGACACAGAAGTATGTGAAATTTGCAATAACAAAAGCCGAAACGAAAATTTGCTTTGTATCGTAGAAGATATGCAAGATGTTATTGCAATAGAAAGTACCGCACAATTTAATGGCTACTACCATGTTTTGGGTGGATTAATTTCTCCCATAGACGGCATTGGCCCTAATAGCTTATCTATTCAACATTTGATTGAAAGAGTTACAGAAAAACCTGTTCAAGAAATTATTATTGCGCTAAATGCAACCATCGAAGGAGACACTACAACTTTTTATATTGGCAGAAAAATAAAGCCTTTGAATATTGCAATAACCACAATAAGTAAAGGCATTTCTGTAGGTAGCGAGCTGGAATACACTGATGAAATAACCCTAGGAAGGTCTTTCATGGGAAGAATTCCTTATGAAGTATAGATTGCTGATTTAAACGAAGCTTAATGCTTGTTCTAAATCGGCTAAAAGATCCTCTATATCCTCTACACCAACACTCAAACGCAACAATCCATCAACAACACCCGTTTTTTCTCTTTCTTCTTTCGGAATACTTGCATGCGTCATTGTTGCCGGATGGTTCAATAAACTCTCTACACCTCCCAAAGATTCGGCTAGTGTGAAAATTTTTACACTGGTTGCCATTCGCATAGCGGCTTCAAAATCATCTCCTTTAAGAGTGAAAGAAAGCATGCCACCAAAATCCCGCATTTGTTTTTTTGCTATTTCGTGTCCTGCTGCATCTTCAAAACCTGGCCAATATACTTTCCCAATTTTAGGATGATTTCTTAAGAAATGTGCAACTTGTTTGCCGTTTTCGCAATGCGCTTTCATACGCAAGTGCAATGTTTTGATACCTCTAATTACTAAAAAGCAGTCCATTGGACCCGGGTTTGCACCACAGCTATTTAGAATAAAAGCCAATCTTTCGTGGAGTGCTTGGTCTTTGGTAATTAAAGCTCCCATTACAACATCGCTGTGTCCATTCAAATATTTTGTAGCGCTGTGCATCACAATATCTGCACCCATATCCAAAGGATTTTGAAGATAAGGCGAAGCAAATGTATTGTCTATCGCTAACAGTAAATTGTGTTTTTTCGCAAGGGTTGAAACGGCTTCAATATCTACAATTTTTAGGGTAGGATTGGTTGGGGTTTCTGCCCAAATAAGTTTTGTGTTTGCATTAATATATTTCTCAATATTTTGCGCATCATACAAATTGATGTAATGAAATTTTATACCAAAAGCTTCGTATATTTTAGAAAACATACGGTATGATCCGCCATAAATATCATCACCCGTAATTACTTCATCACCAGGTTTTAATAATTTTACAACCGCATCAATTGCTCCCATTCCACTGCTAAAACAAAGCGCATTTGTTCCGTTTTCTAAGGCTGCTAAATTGTTTTCAAGTTGTGTTCTTGTCGGATTTTTCCCTCTTGCATACGCATAACCTTTATGTTTGCCTGGATACTCTTGCACATAAGTGCTTGTTTGAAAAATAGGCGTCATAATAGCGCCCGTTGTTGGATCAGGCACTATGCCAGCGTGTAATGCTTTGGTTGCAAATTTCATAGGGCAAATTTAAACCTAAATTAAATGATAAGCAATGCACAAAATCATTAATTTATATTAAAAAAAGTTTAATTAACTCGTTATAATATCTACTTTTTTGAAGAGTTAAAATATGTTAAAAAATCGTCAATGTGTTTTTTTAGTTCTTCAACTTTTTCTATTGTTAAATTAAATGTATCAATTCCAATTACGGTACAATTTGAAAAATTTTCATTATGTTGATTTGTATAATTACTGTTTGGCAATAATTTGTTTAAAGGTGTTTTAATAGTTTCAGAAATCGTAATGACTTGTTCTAAAGTAGGAATACTTATTCCTTTTTCTAATTTATTGTATGCACTTTGTCCAATATTTAGAGCATCAGCCATTTTCAACTGACTTATGCTTTTCTGCTATCTGATAGCTTTAACTTTACTGAAAAAATAAATTGAATTATCCATATACAAAAGTATGAATTAAAATCATAATAAATTTAATTTATGATAAATACTCATAAATTGAAAAATAGACAAAATATTAAACATAATATTGCATAATGAAAATATTAAAACTTTATTTTACTTTTGTAGTAATTATGATAGCCATTAACCCTATTAATCTTTTTGGACAAAAATTAGAATTAAAAGGAGATAGTATTCTCTCGTCCCATCTTGGAGATTGACAAAAGTTCAACAAATTATATTTAAAAACAAACTAAGACTCTTTAATTTATTATAAATTTATTGTTTCAATGTATAACAATGAAAACAAATTAGTGTTAATGACAGATACAATCGAAGCATTTGATAGTTTAAATGTTGGAGACACATTATTTTCAGAATTATTATTTAATTATCACATTACTGGATTTTATGATGCTTGGGGAGATGAGTTTATTGAAAATTTAAGATTACCGCAAGGAGCTTATAATATTGTTGTTAAATTTTACGACACTCTATACAATTACATAGGAGATTCTGCTACAAAGAGCATTTCTGTTAAAAATGAATATTTGCCAGCATTATTGTACCCTTCAGACAATTCACAATTATTCGACAGTACAATTAATGGGACTATATTTAAGTGGATTGCCCCAAAAAACTATTTATCAACAGTTTATTATAAATTCAGATTATTTCAAATTGATTCAAGCCAATTAGAAACTCTCGAAAATGGATTTGAAAATAACCTAACACTATATGAAGAGATAACTACTTCAACCAATATAGTGCTACCAATAGACTTAAATACAATGTTAGATTCAAATAAGTGGTATGCTTGGAGTATTAAAGCATATAAAAACAGTTCAATGTCTGAAACATTCATAGACAACAAAGGCATAGCGTTTCCATTTGTATTCTCAAAATCTCGTTCAAAAAGAGCAGACAATAATATGTGTTGCGATGGAAATATTGAGGGTTATGAGGATGGTACTATGAACAATTGGATAGGAACTGCTGGCAAAAAAAAGATGGTATCAAGTTTATTTAAAATACGATATCCTTATGGAAGGTATTCTTGGTCAAATTCAAATAGTTTACGCAATCACTTTAGTTTAGTTTCTACTCCAAGCGTAGATCCGTTGGTGAATATCCCTAAAGTTCCAGATGGAGGAGGAAAAAATGCATTGTTTTTAGGCAGTTCAAGTTCAGGTGGTGATGCTGATAAAATCACAAGAACTTTTACTGTAACCGAATGTAACAAATTTATAAAAATGAGATATTCATTTATTTTAGACGATGGAGGACATAATAATTCAAATTCTGCAACATTCTTAGTAAGAGTATTTAAAGGCAGGAATAATAGACTTTTAGATAATTTAGATGAGCCTTTTGTTAAATTTGCCGATGTTCATGATCCCGTATTTAAAAGCATAGGTAATATTACATTTAGAGTTTGGGATTGTAAACAAATTGATTTGTCAAAATTTATTGGAGAAACTGTTACAATAGAAATAATAGTAACAGATTGTAGTTTTGATTTGCATTTTGGATATGCATATTTAGATTTTTGTGGAAATACGGCCCCAGTTGTTGACTTTAATATAGATGAAATATTTTGTTCAACTCAAATTAATGATATAACAGCTGATGGAACAATTAGTAAAAACCTAATTCATTGGGTTTGGTCAATACAATCAACAGATAATTTGGGAAATAGCAGAGGTCAAGAAATTAGTACAGATTGGCAACATGGAAAAGGTGCAGAAACAATTAATCTTGGAAATCTAATAAAATCTACAGGCTTTACTTGTGGGAAATTTAGAATAAAATTAGCTGGTAACAATGAGTGTAGTAGCTGGACAGAAAAAGTTAAAATAATTACAATAGTTTGTCCAGCAAATGATTTAGCTGGACCAGAGAAATGTTGTCCAAACTCATCTTGCAATATCTTATTAGGAAAAACTGCTATACCAGGAGTAACTTATGAATGGTTACCAAATAATTGTTTGTTTTATACAAATACTATCGCTAGACCATCATTTATCCCTAATATGTGTGGTTATATTAATTACCCTGTTATGTATGTTTTAAAAGTAACAGATCAAAACAATTGTTTTTCATATGATACAACATACATATATAACTCTGTGCCAAACATTCAATCTATTATTCAAGATTCTAGTAATGGTTGTGACCTAAATTTACACTTTTTAGGTCAAAATTTTGCTAGTGTTGAATGGTCGTGGAAAGCACCAGGTTCAAATTTTACAATAAAGGAAACTGGCAAAAGCATTACATTTCCTAGTTACACTGAAGATGTAATTGTAACTTTTAAACTAAAAAATGCCTGTGGAACTGTCTTTCAAAATTTTACAGTTAAAAAGAGAAGTAGTAAATCAAGTTATAATAATTTAAAACTAATATTTCCAAGTATAATGAATTTAAATAGTACTGTTGAAGAAAATAGATTGTTAAGAATTACTGAATTTGGTTTTAATTTTGGTACGCCAAATGCATATTGGGGGGCTACTGATGCAAAACTAGAAATATTAAATAGTAATGGAGGAATAGTTAAAGTTTGGGAATATAATAATACTTCTTTTGATAATGGTCAATTATATTGGGATGGTAAAGTCAATGGAGTAAATTTACCTCAAGGGGTTTATCAATGGAGAATAAGTTTAAAAAACACTTGCAATAATAAATGGAATTATAACTTTATGGTTTGGAGGAATTACGAATGTCGTAAATACAAAAGATATTGGTTCAAAAACGGAGCAATAACTTATAAAAAGTGTATTGATGGTGACAATATTTATACAGTAACACAATGGAATGAAATAACTATAGATTAATAATCATGAAGTATTTATTATTTACACTAGTCTTTATAACAACATACAACTTAAATGCTAAATTTAAAGACAGCATTATTAACCTTAGTTTTATTTCGGGTATTTATATATATGAATTCAATAATGATGTCACTTCATTAAATAACCAAAATGGTGGTTTTCGCTTCAGTTCTATAAGATATTATGATAATTATTGTTTAGGGTTAAAGTTACAAAAAAACATTACTCGCAGAAAACAAATTGCAATTTCTGCAATATACTCAAAAGCAGAAACAGAATTTTTAAGATACACCAATTTAAGTGCTAATGACGGCACTTTTACAAAACTAAAACTTAAAGGATTGGTTTTAAATACGATGATTCAATATCAAGCATTGAAAATAATTAAAATAAACTATGGTTTTAGTCATTATTTCAACTTTGAAAATAGATTTAATAATGAAGAGATTGCAAAAGAAGTTTCTTGGTATAATGAGGCAGGCAAAAGCAAAATGAAAAAATATTCAATTGCTTTATGTGCAGGTTTTGAGGTCAAAATTTACAAAAAAATAAGCTTTGAATTAAATACAATGATAGGCCTAAATGACTTGATTGGGTTAAAAATTAAAAACGAACCAGATAAATATTTTGTTCAACAAAAAATAA
>JBDNIM010000191.1:0-2565 GCA_041688295.1 Bacteroidia bacterium | reverse complement strand
TTGATTAAGGGTTATTAGTTACTTGTTATTGGTTTCCTACCATTAACCAATCCGCCATTAACCAATCCTCCATAAACAATCAACTTTCAACTAAAACATTCTTTCCAAGCAGTTTTAAATAGGCCTTTTGGGTAATTTCTTTCGCCCCAAATTGTTTTAAATGGTCGGTTATATACTGACAATCAATTAGTTGAATGCCAGTTTCAATAGCCCATTCCATTAAATAGACCATGGCCAATTTGCTGGCATTGCTTACCGTGTGGAACATACTTTCACCAAAAAAAACATTGCCCATTCGGACGCCATACAATCCTCCAACAAGTTTTTTATCCTGCCAAATTTCAAAACTATAGCCAAACTTCAGCGATTTCAAACCCATAAAAACTTCTATTATGTCTTCCGATATCCAGGTTTCGCCCCTGTTTGCGCAAGCCCTCATTGTGGCTTCAAAATCCTTATTGATGCTTTTGTCAAAAATGTTTTTTTGATAAAGAAGTCTTAAACTTTTAGAAACTTTAAAATCGGAAGGAAGAATTATGCCTCTTTTTTTAGGCTCATACCAATTAATAATGGCATGATTATCCTCATCGGCCATAGGAAAAACACCAAAAAGATAGCCTTCCAAAACCTGATGAGCGGTTAACATATTTAGCGAGCGTGTTTTTTTTAAGACAAATCAACTTGGCTCAACTTTTGAAAAGCGAAAATGCGCTCACGCAATAAAGCAGAATCGATGTTAAGAATGTTCTCTGTTCCAAATTTTTCGACACAAAAACTAGCCATAGCGCTGCCGTATATAATAGCGCGTTTCATATTTTCGAAAGAAATATCGTCTGTTTTGGCCAACCAACCAATAAATCCACCAGCAAAAGTATCGCCTGCACCGGTTGGGTCGTAAACATTTTCGAGCAACATGGCTGGCGCATGAAAAATTTCATCTTTATGAAACAACAAAGCCCCGTGCTCTCCTTTTTTTATAATTAAAAACTGAGGGCCCATAGCCATTATTTTTTTAGACGCTTTTAATAAACTGTATTCGCCCGAAAGTTGGCGGGCTTCTTCGTCATTTATTGTCAACACATCCACCATTTTAATCGTGGTTATCAAATCCTCTAAAGCAATATCCATCCAAAAATTCATGGTGTCCATCACAATTAGTTTAGGCTTTTTTGCCAATCTACCAATTAAAGTGCTTTGCACCATGGGCGACAAATTGCCCAACATTAAATAATCGGGGGCGATTTGACTTTTCGGCACCAAGGGGTCAAAATCTGTTAAAACATTAAGTTCCGTAATTAAAGTCTCTCTGCTATTCAGGTCATTAAAATATTTACCGCTCCAAAAAAAAGATTTCTCCCCTTTCTTAATCTGCAACCCATCCAAATTAATGTTTTTATTTCGCAACAAATCAATGTAATCTTGCGGAAAATCGTCACCCACAACCGCCACCACCCCAATATCCTTTGTAAAATAGGAAGCAGACAAGGCAATATAAGTAGCCGCACCGCCAATAATTTTATCCGTTTTGCCAAAAGGCGTTTCAATGGCATCAAAAGCAACCGTACCCGTAATTAATAAACTCATAAAAAACTATTGCGCAATGTTTAAAAACGGAAGTTTTGCAATCTCTTTTTCCTGATCATTTTGAAAACCAATACCATCATTGCCAGCCACACTTACATAATAAGCCAACTCTTTCAAGCTTTTCAACAAATCTAAAGCAAAATCGATGTCCAATTTTGTAAAAATATCGTTCAGCCCTTTCAATTTATCAATCAAAACATCGTTTCTCTCCAGCGTGCTTTCAGGCAAATTGCTAATCAAACTATCAATCATCTCCTCCGAATGCGCCACAATATTTTGATAAACACCGCTTACAGCCTTGGTTTCAGAATAAGATTTAATGTGAATGATTTTAACAGCCTTCGCTATTTCGTCAGGATGAAACTCGCCATCGGCACCCGAAACAAGGGCCGATATTAAAATTGGAGCAATATGAATTAATTCTTGCTCTGTTTTACTTAAATGATTTATTTTATTGTCCATATAAATGCTTTCGTTACTTTTGCGCAAAAATACACATTTTATTTTGGCAACAATCATAAATACCGTAAAATTTTTTCTACACGAAGAATGGAAAAACAAACAAGCCTTCATAGGCATCATGGTTTATATTTTTTCGGCCGTATTAATCACATTTTTAGCCATTCCTGGTATAGACAAACCCTTGTTTTCCGCCCTTTTTTGGATAGTAGTCGTATTCACAACTTTGCAAGGCATCAGCAAATCCTTCATTGGCCTAAGAAAAGGCAATTTCGCATACTGGCAACAACTTGTTAGCCCCGAAACCTTTCTGGCAGCCAAACTTATCACCGCCTTTCTGATGATGTTTTTGTACACCCTGCTCTCCTTCCTCATCTTTTTAATCATCCATGGCAACATAGCCGACAATGCCCTGCTTTTCTGCTTAGTAGCCATGTTTGTAGGGACCGGCATTTCCTTTGTATTCACCATTTCCTCCAGCATAGCGGCCAAAACCGATAGCGCAGGTATGCTACTGCCCGT
>JBDNIM010000190.1:0-3689 GCA_041688295.1 Bacteroidia bacterium | reverse complement strand
TCGAAATGCTGATTTGTAAAAGGTTTTACTGTCATTTTTTGTCTGTAGGCTTGTGTGTCTGCTCCTAGTCAATTGTACTAAACTTAATGTATCTAAAAAGTTTAATATTTGTGTCAAATAGTTTCATATAAATGGAACAATATAAAAGAAAACAAAAAATGAAATCACAAATACAAAAAACAATTTTTTTTGCAATGCTGCTGTTGTTTGCTTTAGCATTACTGCACATGAACATAATGCAAAACTATTGGACCTTGCAGGTGTCACAAACGGAGGGAGGCCTTATGGCTCTCTTATTTCTAATGGTACCTTTCTGTTTGGAATGACTGCGTATGGAGGCACAGATCATTTAGAAGTAGTTTTAAGTATGCATTGCAAGTTGTAAGTATTGACCAATTCTCAATGGACAATAACGAACTATCAATTTATCCCAAGCCTGCAAGTGATAATTTCACAATCAGCATAAATGCAGAGATGAGAAACGCACAACTGGAAATTTATAATGTCTTTGATCAGAAAGTTTTTAAAGCAGTTCTCCACAGCAATCAAAAAACTATAAACTATAAACAATTCTCTTCAGGCATTTATTATGTGAAAGGAATAAACATAGAGAAAACATTCACCAAGAAACTAATTGTTGAATAAAGCTTATCTTTAAATAATTTAAAATAAATTAAAAAGCGAAAATGAAATTCAAAAAAACAAAAGTTCAAACTACAATCAAATACTTACTATGCTATTTTAATGCACCTGCAGATGCCCGAAATAAATGGGTTTGAAGCCACAGAGTATATTTGCAACACCATTAAATTAAATATTCCAATTATTGCCTTAAAAGCCGTTGCAATCACAGTGGGTGTAGAAAAATGCAAAGCTGCTGGCATGAACAGTTAAGTTTCAAAACCACTTGACGAACGAGTTTTTACTCTAAAATAATTGAATTATTGAAACGGTAGACATGTTAAAATGGTTTGGGGCCATAGAAAGACCGAACAAAACATAAAGCAGGATACCTCAAAAAAATTTAAAAAAAGCCTCTTCCGAATTATGGAGAGGTTTTTTTGGCTATTTGTCTAAACCAAGAATAAGAGTGTGCTTTTTTTAAAAAAGCCTCAATTGGAGTAGTAAGTTGCAGAAGTGTGAATGATGTAATTTCTATATTTTTTTGTATAATGCTAACCTTGATCGACACCTGCACCTTTGTGGTATAATTTTTTACAATTTTAAATCAAAATATTTTATGACACAAGAACACAATCAAAACATTGAAAAATTTATCGAAATGGTAAAAGATTCGAAAGTTTGTATGCTAATCACTTCCGAAAAAAACACTGAAAATTTATCTGGCAGGCCTATGAGTATAAGCAAAATTGATGACGATGGAACCATGTGGTTTTTTACCAAAGCGTCTTCTTATAAAGTAGAAGAAATAGAGGAAAGTAAAAAAGTTTCTATTGCCATAGTGAATGAAAGCAGTCAAAATTATTTGATGATACACGGCACCGCCACTTTAGTGGACGACAAAAGCAAAATGAAAGAATTGTGGAGTTCAATTATGAAAGCGTGGTTTCCGCTTGGCTTAGACGACCCTGATATGACACTAATCAAAGTAGTTCCTAACGAGGTTGAGTATTGGGATAGCAGTTCTAGCAAAATGGTTGTATTATTCAACATACTTAAAGCAATTGTTACTGGCAAAGAGTATCAAGAAGGCGAACACGGAAAAATTAATTTATAAAATTAAACGTTAAATAAGATGAAAAAATTAGAAAACAAAGTAGCAATTATTACTGGAGGCGCGGGAAGCATCGGTAAAACTACCGCTAAATTATTTTTAGCGGAAGGCGCAAAAATACTTTTAGTGGATATTGACGAAGACGAGCTAAAAAAAGCGTTGGAGGAATTAAATAGTGAGAATGTAAAGTATTGTGTTGCCGATGTTTCAAATTCTAATGATGTGGAGCGCTATATAAGTGAAACTGTAAACATGTATGGGAAAATCGATGTCTTTTTTAATAACGCAGGTATTGAGGGAACAGTAAAACCTATCGTAGATTATCCCGAAGAAGCATTTGACGAAATAATTTCTATAAATGTAAAAGGGGCTTGGCTAGGAAATAAATATGCTTTACCACAAATGAAAGATGGTGGAAGTATAATTATGACCTCCTCTTTATCTGGCCTTTTAGGTTCCGTTAATTTAAGCGGCTATATAATCAGCAAACACGCTGTCATGGGTATAATGAGAGCTACGGCTATTGAAGCTGCTGCACGGAAAATTAGAGTAAATGCCGTTAATCCAGGACCTGTAGATAATAGGATGATGCGGTCAATTGAGGAGGGTGAAGTTGAAGGGCATGCAGAAGAGGTAAAAAAACATTTGGAAAAAACAATTCCATTTGGACGCTATGCAGAACCAATCGAAGTTGCCAAATTAGTTTTGTTTCTCTCAAGTGATGACAGTCAATATATAACTGGAACTACACAAGTAATTGACGGGGGAATTTCAGTTCAATAATTTACCATTAAATAATATGATGAAATATAAATCTCACTTTATGGCTTTATCATGGTGTTTAAGAAAAGAACTTAAGGTGCAAACACCTTTTCAAGCAATCGAGAAATGGTTTGAAATGAATCTTGAAACATTTTCACAAAAACCTGATGAATTTAAATATAAAGCTTTTATCCTTAGAATATTAACCAAACAAGTTGGCATAAACAACCATGTGCAAATTAATACATTTCAATATATAACCGATGAAATAAAATGGGGAAATCCTCTACTATAAATAAATAGACCCCAAATTTATCGAACAATTACTTAACAAATTACTTTACAAAAGATTTTATTATTACACAAAAAAATTACAAATATGAATGAATTAGGAAATGCTACTTTTGAAAACTATATAGGCCTGCGACAAGGATTCAGCGAGATGGGCTACCAGATAGTGTCCCATGTGCTAACGCTAGGTTACGCAGTGATGCTTGCCGCACTTTTTTATTTTGTGTTCACTATTAGATCGGTGGCACCCAGATACCGAATTTCATCCATACTTTCGGTGGTTGTGATGGTATCGGCTTTCCTTTTGCTTTATGCTCAGGCAAATAACTGGACGAGAAGTTTTGTGTTTGACTTAGAACGGGGTAAATACTACCTGGGAAGCGGAGCCGATTTGTTTAATAACGGTTACCGCTATCTGAACTGGCTCATCGATGTGCCCTTGCTGCTTCTTCAAATCTTGTTTGTTGTTTCGTTAACCCAATCCAGCTTCAGCAGTATTCGCAATCAGTTCTGGTTTTCAGGTACCGGGATGATTATTACTGGATACATTGGCCAGTTTTACGAAGTTACTGATTTTTCAACGTTTGCGGTTTGGGGTGCTATCTCAACCGTATTTTTTATACATATCCTTTACGTGATGAAAAAGGTAATCAACCAAGGAAAGGAAGGACTGCCTCTTAAAGCCCAGCAAACCTTAAATACTATATGGGTTGTATTTTTGATATCTTGGATGCTTTATCCGGGCGCCTACCTGATGCCGCATTTGCTGGGAATTGAAGGAGGTTTTTTTAACGAATCCGGGGTTGTTGGCCGCCAGATTACCTACACAATAGCGGATGTTTTTTCAAAAGTAATTTACGGAGTACTGTTGACAAACCTAGCCATGATCTTGAGTAAAGAC
>JBDNIM010000021.1:0-15260 GCA_041688295.1 Bacteroidia bacterium | reverse complement strand
GCCTCAACCCTGCTTCATAACGCTCCTTTGTGCCATATCCTGCCATCACATCGCCAAATGTTCCGTTCTTTTTTCCGTTTTTTAGCTTTAGATTGATAACGCTAGTTTGTCCTTTGTCAGATTGGTTGCCGCCCGTTTCTTTATTTTCTTCATAAACCTGCACCGTTTCTATCATGTCTGCATTCAGGTTCTTGGAAACCAAGCCAGGATTGTTTCCAAAAAAATCGGATCCATCTACCATTATTTTTGTAACCTCATTGCCATTTACCTTAATCTCGCCTTTAACAGAAATTTCGAAACCAGGTATTTTTTTAAATAGCTGCGCAACATCGCTGCCTGGCAACACTTTAAATTTATTGGCATTAATTTCGATGGTGTCGCCCCGCATCCGAATGGCAGCCCCCGAAACTTTAACAGAAGAATACTCAACAGCACTTGCCACCAATCGCATGTTGCCATAGTCTGCATGAGACCAATTCTCTTCAGGCGCTTGTTTTTTCGCAATTTCATCAAAGCCAAGCACGCTGACAATCAGAATCAAAGAGTCCTTATTTGAGGTTGTTAAAGAAAAATTGCCCAGCTTTGTGGTGAAAGCAAAGTTTAAAAGAGAGGTATCAACCGCTCGATATAAACACACAGAAACATCGCCCATGGGCAGACTGTTGCTAGCATTAATAACCTTTCCTTTAAAAGTTCTTACCGTTTGGGCATTGCCACCCAAAGCTAAAGTAAGAAGCATTACAAAAACAATCCATTTCATCAAACAAAAGTATTTAGAATAATTGAAACAAAAAAGCTATTGTCCGAAAAAATATTCTTTGGCAAACTTTTCAAACCTGCCAGCTTTATTAAATTTCTCTTTGTGCAAAGGCAGTTCAGCTATGTTTCCTCCAAAAATAGAGGCCAGTTTATTTGCTTTTTTTTCTGCATTCAGAAACTCTCTAGCCTCCAAAACATGCTGTTTTAGATCTATCTCGTAAGGCAAAAACTGATTTATTATGTGCAAACCATAGTTCTCCAAAATATGCGAAGGATAGTTTTCTAAACCATGAACAAAAGGGAATAAAAAATATTGCAGTGTGTCTAATTTCATCCTATTCTCAGGATAATAATCTAGCGCGTGCATAGGACAAACAGGGGGCAGTTTAAAATTAAGCAAATGAAACAAGCCGCGGTGATTGATTCTTTCTAAAAGATGGCTTTTGCTCAAATCATATATCATCAATACAATTTCGGGTTTAAAACCGTGCATTTTGCCTGGGCGTGCTAGCATTTCTGCCGAATAGCTCAACAAACCCGTTTCATAAATACTATATAATGTTTTTGCTAAATTCAGCTCAGCTTGGGAAGCCAAAATTGTATCAATGCCCGCACAAACAATTATTTTCTTTGCATTGCTCGCTTGTTGCCATTCATTTTGAGAATAAAAAGGGGTGTAAAAACTGCCAGTATTGGCGACAATAAATTTAGCATCCATTACCACAATATCAGGGCTCTCTGTTTCTTCAGCCGACTCTATATTGAGTATAGAAATAAGATTGTTAACGCCAATATGGTTCAAAAAACTTACCTTTTCGACACTTTTTAGTTGTGTATTCAAAAAATCAACCACACTCTTTTCATCATGACACCAAGTAACTTTACTATCCGTTTTCTTTAAGTTCGTATCAAACTCAAACAACAGTTTGTCTAGATTTTCTGTGGCTTTCCATCTAGCATAAGTCAATCGTTTTTTAAGCAAATTGATATCCGTAAAGCTTTTTAGGCTCTCCTTCAAATCTTGATTATACTTTTCGTTTTGCTCTAAAAAATTCATTATTAATTGTTCTTAAAAAATCAAATTGTCTATCAACCGCACCTTTTCTATCGTTAAGGCCGCAACAATAACATTGCTGCCAGGCGTTTGCCACTCATTTACTTTTTGCAAATTTTGGCTATTGGCCATATCAAAATACTCGATGCCATCTACTTTTTTAATCAAATATTTTTTTGCAGTATTTAAGGTATCCGCCATTGGCAAATTATTTATAAAACCATTCTCTAACATTCTTATTGCTAAATAAATATGAGCTGCCCTTTCCTTCCCCTTTTCGCTCAGCCTTGCATTTCGCGAACTCATGGCTAGCCCAGAAGGCTCTCTCACGGTTTGACAAAAATGTAAATTCAGGTTTTCAAAATAAGTTTCTTTCAACTTTTGAATTATCATACATTGCTGATAATCTTTCAAGCCAAAATAAGCATTTTGCGGCCCAACAAGTTGAAACAACCTATACACAACCGCAACAACACCACTAAAATGACCTGGTCTATGTGGCCCTTCAAAAACACTGTCTAAATCGTGAATATCCAACGCTATGTTCTGATAATCGGCATTATATATTTCATCCACACTTGGAATAAACAAAACATTGCAATGATTTTGCGCTAGCAAATTGGCATCCTCTTGCACTTTTTGTGGATATTTATTAAAATCCTCTTGGTTATTAAACTGTTTTGGATTAACAAAAACAGAAACAATTGTACAAAAATTATTGGCAATACTCTGCTTCATCAAAGCAATGTGTCCGCCATGCAGAGCGCCCATTGTAGGCACAAAACCAATACTTTTATTATCGGGATTAACGGCTATCAAAGCAGCCCTCAATTCATTGTTTGTTTTTGCAATTAACATTTATTCAAATACAACTTGCAAAATAAAGGAAATGTTAATAGATTTTTAAATTAAAATATCCGCAACTTATAACAATTGTTTTATTGCCAACCGCCACCAACCGCACGATAAACTGAAATTTTTGCCAATAGTTGTTGCATTTTAATCGCCATCAAATCTAGCATCTAGCGCATCCCTTTGAGTGAACAAAACATCCATATAATCTGCCCTTGCCGACTTAAACAACATAATAGAAACATCAATAGAATTAGTTAATGCTTGTACCTGTTGGTTCTTAAAATCAAAGCTTTTTCTCAAATTGCTTATTTTAGACAATTGATTCGCCACTTCAATGTGCGCATTTAAGATTGTTTTCTCATAAGAATAAATGGCTTGAATTTGTTTTGAGTTTGCAGAATTATAAGCAGCTTTTATTGCATTTCTATTAATGAGGGGGGCAACCATATCGCCTACGAAATTAAACAAAAGCGACTCTGATGTTTTAATAAAATAAGCAGGATTAAAATCAGCAACCCAACCTTTATTTGATTGGAAACTGAAATTGTTTTGAAAGAAAAATTTCTTGAAATAGACACTTGATGCAATTGTTTGTAAAAAACGATTGCAAAATCAGTGATAAGTTTGAATAAACAAATATTTTCTTATTAAAATTTACTTTTAAGTTTCTTTTTGAATGAGACTTGAAAAAAGCGTTAAAGCGTTTTTATTTCAATTTTATACCCAAGGTTAACTCTAAAGTATGAGACTTGTACCAATCTGAAAAACTATAATCATAATCCCGCAAATAATATCCACTTGTATAATATCTTGCTTTGTTATACCGATATGACAATGCCAAATGGACTGATTTGTTTTTAATCTTAAACTCATTGCCCACCCCAATTCTTAAAAACATGGGTTTAAGTATGTTTGGTTCCATTCTTGGATAATCAGATATTACATCAAAAAACTGAGGGGTTCTTATATGGGTACCCAAATCTGTAAAAAGCATTAAGCCTTTATTAGGCAATGGTTTAATAGAAAACCGCAGAAAAACAGGAATGTAAACATAACTACTAAACTCATTAAAATAATGGTCCTTGATTCGGGTTAATCCTATTCCTAAACCTACAAACTTGTTGTTATTGAAAGACACGCCATTAATGGTTCGGACACCTAAGCTAGAGTATCTTCTTGTTGAATAGGTGCCCGAAAACTCTAACAGACTTTGAAATTTTGCTGGTTTAAAATGGCGGCTATAAAAGCTTGAATCCTTTTGGTTTTCTTTTAATTCAGCAAATGTATTTTTTGTTGTCATTAAACTAAAAACCATTAAAACAAAGAGCTTTAAAATCTTATCCATATATTATTTGATGTATTAGCGTTGAATTTATATTTCCTATTATCAGGTTTTTTTGTTGCCCTGTCTATTAAATTCAAATAAACTGTAATATATGAATCGCTTGGGGCTGTTATCATATACCGACTGTTTGAAAACTGAGCGAAAGAATCAATTGGATAACTTATGCCAGCGTAATCTCTAGATAAATTATTTATAGCTAACATGTATCTAGGCAAATATTTGCCCGCTGAATCCTCTAAATTTACATATTTCCTCCATTTAGGGGCTACTCTATATTTAACATTATTTACAAACCCAGCAGTTATTTCTTGAGGCTCCCACAGCGGCACAATCCACAAATTTTCTTCTACTTCTATTTTATAAAACTCCTTTTTCTTGGGTTTCAAAAGCTTCACAGAGGTAGAAAGATTGCCAAACGAATCTGTATAAATCGTTTTCACAACATGTCGATACACTTTGTTCATATCAATAAAACTTTTTGTTATTAAAACCGCTGTTGGCGCAGCTTTTAAAGTAAGAATGCCAGAATCTAAAGAGAAATTTATTTGTGTATTAAACTCTTCCCTTTTGCATCCGTTAAAAATAACGACCATTAAAATCAGACTTAAAATCAATTTCATAATGTGCAAATATATTTAATTGTTTTATTTTTCAATAAATTATTTTTTATATGGTGGTTTTTGAATTTTCGCATCCGTAGGGGCAGGGGCTTGCCCCTGCCATTTTTTTCGTGCGTCATTCTAAGTTAATTTGAATTTTAAAACGCTTTGTCAAAATAAAAAAAAACAATAAACAATTATATCAATATCTAAAATAGATAAATCTTAATTTTTAATAGATAATTTTTTTGCCAGTAAAATTCCGTTTTTTTTTAAAAATAAATACAATCCCATTAAAATAAAATACAAAAGAAACAAAAATTGTATTCATTCTACAAAAAAAATGCTGTATTCTATTAAAATAAAATTAAATCTTATAATGCATAATAATTATTCTATAAAAAAATATATGTATTCCATCTTCCTAAAAAGCCCTCCGCCTTACAAAACACTAAATTTCAAGAACACAATGCTAGATTTCAAAAATAAACAAGATTTTTCTTGCAAATTAAAAAACCACTCTTTATTTTTGTAATTCTGTTTGACAAAAACAAACAATCAACAAACAAAAAATTAAAACTCAAAAAAAAAAAATTATTATGAAAGTAAAAGTAAGAAAAAGAATCTACAAAATGAAAGATGCCGACCTTGTTCAATTCGCTGACGACATTGTTGATATTGCAGAAAGAGACGAAACAGAGTTGCTAAACTATGGCGTTACTGCCGCAACGGTTACGGCCGTAACAACCGCTCGAACGGCTTTTGTAAACTTTAATGGCGATATTATTTTCTTAGGTGCAGTGATGCTTTCTACGGAAGTAAAAAATGCTAGCCGCTTAGAAATTTTGAAAGAATTAAAACAAATTAGCGGTAGAGCAAGAATAAAATTTGGCCAAGAAAGTGCAAAATTCAGAACATTTGAAACCAAAGACATCAACAATCAGCCTGACAACGAACTTGTTAGAATTGCAAGAAGCGCAAAAACAGCAGCCGAAGCATTGCTTGCAGAACTAACTGGTGCTGGACTAACGCAAGGTATGATTGATAATTTGGAAACTTTAAACAATGCATTTGACATTCAAATAGACCTAAAAAGAAATAAAATTAGAGCCCGAGACACCGCCACAGACGAGCGCATTAAGCTTGGCAACGAACTATACACCTTGGTAGCAGGCATTTGCGAAAACGGAAAACTATGTTGGGAGGCTGAAAACGAAGCGAAATACAACGACTATGTAATATATAAAAACGCAGGCACAACGCCTCCGCAGTTTGAAACCGAAGGCACTGTTTCGGCAAACAGCGGCACCAGCACTACGGTTTCGGGCATTTCTAGCACTACAAATATTACCCTGAAAAACACAGGCGATGCCCCGTTGCAGTTCTTTTTTGCAGAAGACCCAACCGATATTGCCGCTCCAATCTCTATTCCTGTTGCGCCACAAACCCAAATAACGCTAACCGCTAACCTTATTGGCTTTAATGAAGACACAGATTTTACAAGGCTAAATGTTTATAATCCTTCGCCTTTAGAGGGCAGTTTCTCTATCCTTTGGGATTAGGGAAAGCGGATAATGGTTTAATTGTTAATGGGTTAATGGTTAATGGTTTAATTGTTAACTTACAACTTACAAATAAATTCCTCTTTTTTCTTACCTTTGCCATCTTTAAAATTTTAAGATGTATCCTACACTCAAACAAGTAAATTGGCCAGAAATAGAAAAAGAAATGCTTGCTTTTTGGCAAACAGACCAAACTTTTGAAAAAAGCATTAGCAGCAGAGCCAACGAAAAGCCGTTTATTTTTTTTGAAGGCCCTCCCAGTGCCAATGGCATGCCGGGCATTCACCATGTGATGGCTAGGGCCATCAAAGATGTTTTTTGCAGATATAAAACTTTGAATGGGTTTTTGGTGAACAGAAAAGGCGGTTGGGACACGCATGGTTTGCCTATCGAGCTGCAAGTGGAAAAGCGCTTGGGTATTACAAAAGAAGCCATCGGAAAAACCATTTCTGTTGCAGATTATAATGCAGAATGCAGAAAAGATGTCATGACTTTCAAGGACAAATGGGACGATTTAACCGTGAAAATGGGCTATTGGGTGGACCTCGAAAATCCTTACATTACCTACGAAAACGACTATATAGAAACGCTTTGGTATTTGCTTAAAGAGCTTTACAAAAAAGGATACTTATACAAAGGACACACCATTCAACCATATAGCCCAGCGGCCGGAACGGGGCTTTCTTCTCACGAGCTGAACCAAACAGGCACCTACAAAGATGTAACAGACACTACAATAGTTGCGCAGTTTTTGGTTCAAAAAGAAAGCAATTCGTTGTTCAATAACCTGGATGCAGAGGTGTTTCTTTTGGCTTGGACAACAACGCCATGGACCCTGCCAAGCAACACTGCGCTCACCGTTGGGGCAAAAATAGATTACGCTTTGGTTAAAACTTTTAACCAATACACTTTTCAGCCCGCTTATGTTGTTTTAGCCGAAAAATTAATTGGCAAACAGTTTGCCAAAAAATTTATTGAAAGCAATGATGCCACAGTTTTTGAGCAATATAACAAAGACAGTAAAGAAATTCCTTACCAGATAATAAAAACCTTTAAAGGTGCAGAGATTGTAGGCACAAAATATGAGCAGTTGTTTAAATGGCGATTGCCACACGAAAATGCATCGCAAGCTTTTAGGGTGATTGAAGGCGATTTTGTTACCACAGAAGACGGCACCGGTATTGTGCACACTGCTCCCACTTTTGGGGCAGACGATGCGCGTGTTGCAAAGCAACATGGCGTGCCGCCCTTGTTGGTTTTAGACGAAAACAACAAAGCCGTGCCTTTGGTAAACCTTCAAGGAAAATTTATAGAAAGCATCAACAATTCATTTGCAGGCAAATTTGTAAAAAATGAATACTACCCTGCTGAGACAGCACCCGAAAAATCTGTGGATGTAGAGTTAGCCATTTTGTTAAAGGAGGAAAACAGAGCTTTTAAAGTAGAAAAATACATACACAACTATCCGCATTGTTGGCGAACAGACAAACCAATTTTATACTATCCATTAGAAAGTTGGTTTATAAAAACAACCGCAGCCAAAGAAAGATTGGTGGCCCTGAACAAAACCATCAACTGGAAACCAGCCTCCACAGGCGAAGGCAGATTTGGCAATTGGTTAGAAAACCTAGTGGATTGGAACCTGAGCAGAAGCCGTTATTGGGGCACACCGCTCCCAATTTGGCGCACGGAAAACGGCAGCGAAGAAATTTGCATCGGCACAATTGAAGAGCTAAAACAAGAGGTTTTAAAAGCAAACAAAGCCCTGAACCTGACCCAAGCAATCAACGATGACAACATCGATTTGCACAAACCATTTGTTGATGCCATAACACTTGTTTCTCCATCTGGCCAACCTATGAAAAGAGAGTCCGATTTGATAGATGTTTGGTTTGATAGTGGCGCCATGCCCTATGCCCAATGGGGACTAAAAAATAAAGACCAATGGGCGGCAAACATGAAAGCCGATTTCATAGCCGAAGGGGTTGACCAAACAAGGGGATGGTTTTTTACGCTTCATGCTTTGTCAACACTTTTGTTTGATGATGTGGCGTATAAAAATGTAATAGCCAACGGTTTGGTTTTAGACAAAAAGGGAAACAAAATGAGCAAAAGCTTAGGCAATGGTATCGATCCTTTTGGCATCATTTCTCAATATGGAGCCGATGCCACAAGATGGTATATGATAACCAATAGCGACCCTTGGGACAATCTGAAGTTTGACACCGAGGGCGTTGCAGAAACCCAAAGAAAGTTTTTTGGCACGCTATACAATACCTATTCCTTTTTTGCAATTTATGCAAATATAGATAATTATACATTTGAAGAATCAGCGTCTAACAATCTTCAAAACCTAACCGAGCTAGACGAATGGATTTTATCAAAACTAAACTCTTTGATAGCCACCGTGGCCGAAAGCATGGATGCCTACGACCCAACACCAGCAGCCCGCGCCATCGAAACATTTGTATGCGATGATTTAAGCAATTGGTTTGTTCGTTTGTCGAGAAGAAGATTTTGGAAAGGAGAAATGAATGCAGATAAAAAAGCAGCCTACGATGTGTTGTTTAAATGTATCAGAACCACTACCCAATTAATGAGTCCGTTTGCACCGTTCTTTTCCGATTGGTTGTTTCAAAATTTGAATAAAACCAAAGCGTCTGTGCATTTGTCTAATTTTCCAACCTTGGATGAAAAAAGCATTGACAAAGAATTAGAAAACACCATGCAAATAGCCCAAGACTTGAGCAGTATGGTGTTGAGTTTACGCAAAAAGAACAATTTGAAAGTAAGACAACCACTTCAAAAAATATTAGTGCCTGTTTTAGATTCAGATTTCCAAAAACAGTTAGAGCATATTAAGAACTTAGTGCTCTCTGAGGTAAATGTTAAAGAGATGGAATATTTAACAGCCGACAATGAAATATTAGTTAAAACGATTAAACCAAACTTTAAAGCCTTGGGGCCAAAAATAGGCAGCCGCATGAAAGCTTTAGCAGAAGCGATAAGCAAAATTACCGCTGAACAAATTTTAGAATTAGAGAAAAAAGGAAGTTTAAAAATCCCATTGGACGATTCAGATTTTGACTTACAACTAAGTGATGTTGAGGTACTTTCTAAAGATATTCCGGGATGGTTAGTAAGCAGTTATGGCAAATTGACTGTTGCATTGGATGTAACTATTTCGCAAGAGCTAAAAGAAGAAGGCTTGGCCAGAGAATTTATCAATAGAGTGCAAAACCTAAGAAAAGAAAGCAACTTTGATGTGATAGATAAAATCAAAATTAGTGTTGTTTGCAACGAAGAAATTAAGCGTGCAATAATTAATTTTAAAACTTATATTTGCAGTGAAATTTTGGCAAGTGAGATTAATTTTTTCGAAATCTTGCCAAATGCTCAAACGATAGAAATAGAAGAAAATAATTGTTTAATTAATTTAGAAAAAAATGGTTAAAAAAACGGAAGAAAACGAAAACGAAAAGTTATATTACAATGAATCAAACTTACAAGAGTTTAAGGAATTAATATTGAGCAAATTAGAATTGGCTAGATATGAATTCAACAAAATGCAAAAATCTTTGCAAAATCCAAATGAAAACAGCGATGAAACCACCTCTAATCAATATTTAACTATGAATGATGGTGCTAGCACTTTTGAAAAAGAAAACTTGAATCAATTGGCCGCTCGTCAAAAAAAGTTTATTTATAATTTGTACGCTGCCCTTGTGCGCATAGAAAACAAAACTTATGGTGTTTGTAGGGTTACAGGAAAACTAATTCAAAAAGAAAGATTATTGGCTGTTCCACATGCAACACTTAGCATAGAGGCAAAAAACAATCAGTATAAATAATATTATTTTTTTGTGGAAGCTCAAGAACTTTTAAATGACAAAACAGAAGCCCAAGTTGTTTCTAAGAAAAAATGGATGCTTCCGTTTATCGTACTATTATTGGTTTTAGTTTTAGACCAAATGCTCAAATATTGGGTAAAAAACAATATGATTATGCACACCGAAAGGCATATAATCGGCAACTGGTTTCTGTTTCATTTCACAGAGAACAATGGCATGGCATTTGGCATGGAGTTTTTTGGCAAGCCTGGAAAATATGCACTTACCATTCTTAGAATTGCTGTTTCAAGCTTTGGCTTTTGGTACTTGATTAGTAACATAAAAAAGAACTATAACATTTGGTTTTTAATTTGTGTTGCCTTAATTTTAGGTGGTGCAATTGGCAATATTATTGATTCTATATTTTATGGTGTTTTTTATCACCACATGAACGACTATCCTGGTCTTTGGTTGCAAGGCAGGGTGGTTGATATGTTTTATTTCCCAATCATAGAAACCGTTTACCCTTCGTGGTCGCCCATTAAGGCAGGTCAAGATTTTATATTCTTTAGCCCTGTGTTTAATATTGCTGATACAGCCATTAGCGCTGGTATTATTTCTATTATTGTTTTTCAAAAAAGATTTTTTCCTACTACTAAAATAGCGCTAGAAACAGAGAAAATTGCTAAGGAACAAACGCAAGAAGAAATATTAGTTTCTAACGAAAACAGCCCGTTGGAAGACAAACCCGAATAATATCTTCGCATTCATTTAGACAAAAAACCAAAGAAATATTTGTTATTTGTGAGTTTAATGTATTGATAACAAACAGTTTGCAAAGGTTAAAAATCTTATAGTTTTTATCTATCTATTTTTAAGACTTTTTAAAGGTATTTTTGCCATTATGAATTTTAAATTTTTATATACTATGATTGCAATCGCAGCATTTGCTTTGCAACCTGTTTTTGCACAGTCGTTAAAAACACCAGCACCTAGCCCAAACCAAACATTAAAACAAAGCTTTGCGCTTTCAGAAATTAGTATTGAATACAGCCGCCCAAGCGCAAAAGGAAGAGTTGTATTTGGCGATTTAGTGCCATTTGGCAAAATGTGGAGAACAGGCGCTAACTCAGCTTCAAAAATAACTGTTACAGAAACGGTAATGATTGAAGGAAACAAAATGGAACCTGGTACTTATGCTATTTATACCATTCCGAACAAAGACAATTGGGAGGTTTTGTTTTACAAAGACCTAAAACTAGGCGGTAGCGTTAATGATTATAACAAAGAAAATGAATTGTTTAGATGCACTGTAAAAACTAGCAAATTGACAGACAAAGTAGAAACATTTACTATCAATTTTAATGACATTTCACCTAATGCTTGCAAACTTGAGTTCACTTGGGAAAACACCAAAGTAGCACTGAATGTAACTGCCGATATCGAAACTGCGATTATGAAGAATATTGAAACTGTAATGAACACAGATTCTAAACCATACTATCAAGCAGCTAATTACTATTTTGAAAATAACAAAGATGGTAAAAAAGCATTAGAATGGGCGACTTTAGCAACTGCACAAAATCCTAAAGCATATTGGGTAATGTTGTTGAAAGCTAAAATTGAAGCTAAAAATGGCGACAAAAAAGCAGCTGAAGTAAGCGCAAACAAAGTGAAAGAATTGGCTACAGAAGCTAAAAACAATGATTATGTTGTTATGGCAGACAAATTAATTGCTGACCTTAAAAAGTAATCACATTTTATTTAATAAAACATTTCAAAACCCTTTAGATTTTATTTAAAGGGTTTTTTTATTGATAAGAAATTGTGAAAAAAGCGCAAATGTTATCACCAATGCACAACCAATTAAATTGAGCCATAAAAAGGCTGACCAATCTTTATACCAAGCAAGAATAACAAAAGCTTCAGCAATTATAGCAGCTATGAAAACGGCAGGGCCTTTAATTTTCTTAAGATAGAAAGCAACCAAAAACACCCCTAAAATTGTGCCATAAAACAAAGAGCCTAAAATATTAACTGCCTCTATCAAATTGCCCAATTTGCGAGCATAAAGTGCAACAATGATGCAAAATATACCCCAAAAGAAAGTAGCAAGGCGCGAAGCGTTTAAGAAATGCTGATCGGTTTTTTCTACCTTAATATTCCTTTTATAAAAATCGACAATAAAGGTGGAAGATAAGGAATTGAGCCCACTGGCTGTGGAACCCATTGACGCCAAAAATATAATAGCTATCAAAACCCCCACTTAAACCCTTAGGCAAATAGTTTGTAACAAAGATGAGGAACACAAAATTGGTGTCGTTGGTGTCGGCTTTTGCATTGTTTTTTGTCATCAAGGCTTTGGCTTCCAACTTCAAATCATTACATTCGCTCTCTTTTGCTTGCAGTGCACTTTTTGCTATTAGCAACTCGTTTTCGTTCTCGCTTTTTAAAGCTTTTGTCAGTTGCGTAATGTTTTCCTTTTTCTGAATTTGTGCTTCGTGATACTTAGTTTCTATCGTTTTAAATTCTGCTGCATAAGGGCTTTTTTGCAGTTGTTTAACTTCATATTCATTGAAAAAAATAGGTGGTGCTGTGAACTGATAGAACACAAAAACCAAAACCCCGATAAGCAAAATGAAAAACTGCATGGGTATTTTTATAATGGCATTCATGATAAGTCCCATACGACTTTGGTTCACCGAACTGCCCGTTAAATAGCGCCCCACCTGCGATTGATCTGTGCCAAAATAAGACAATTGCAAAAAGAATCCACCTATAATCCCCGACCAAATATTGTATTTATTACTTAAATCAAACTTGGTATCTATGATATTCATTTTGTCCATTTTGCCCGCAATTTGTAGAGCATTGACAAATGAAACATCGGGTGGCAACAAATCTATAATTACAAAAAAAGCAATAACCAAACCACCGAAAATAATACTCATTTGTAACATTTGGGTGTAGGAAACGGCTTTTGTTCCGCCATAAACGGTTTAGATAATCACCAACATTCCATTTAAAATAATGGTGTAGAACAAATCGATGTGCAAAATAGTAGAAAGCACAATGGCAGGCGCATAAATCGTAATACCTGTGGAAAGCCCTCTTTGCAAAAGGAACAAAAAAGCCGTGAGCGTGCGAGTTTTATTATCAAATCGGTTTTCTAAATATTCGTAAGCGTTGTAAACATTCAGTTTTTTGAAAATAGGAATGAAAGTAATACACAAAACTATCATGGCCAAAGGCAAGCCGAAATAAAACTGCACAAAGCGCATACCATCGCTAAAACCTTGGCCAGGAGCTGCCAAAAATGTAATAGCACTCGCTTGAGTGGCCATTACGGAAAGCCCCACATGATACCAAGGCAATTGCTTATCAGCCAAAAGATAGGCGTCTATGTTTTTCATGTTTTGGCTTTTCCATATACCATAAAAAACTATAAACCCTAAGGTAATTGCAAGAATTATCCAGTCAATATTGGTCATTTAAAATGAACCGTTATGAGATAAAACACCGCAATTAAAAGCACCAAGAAACCCAGCACTGCAAGATAAACTATGTTCCATTTTTTTTCCATCTAGTTGTTGGGCAATTCTATTAGATTGGTGAATAATTTGCATGCGCCTTCTACTCCATTTGGCAATTGTCTGAAAAAAGCAAGGCCAGTGTATATAAAATTGCCTTTGCCATATTTGCCTATAATCAAAGACCCTGTTTTGGGTTGTTCTCCTGGGTCAGCCATGCTGAGGAAAGTTTGGTAATTGGTGTCTAATTTCTCTGCAAAATAAATCCCTCTTTCTTGCACCCATCCTTCAAAATCATTGTTCGTAATAATGTTAGGATATTTGAAAATAGAATGCTCATTGTTTAGAAAATAGACAGCTGTCGTTTCATCGGTTATTCTTTCTCTAGAAATATTGAATGGATAAGGCCCAATGTTCATACTCAAAGGCCCCACGCGAGAATTGGTGTTATATTGCACAATTAAATTGCCGCCTTTTTTAATGTATTCCATCAAAATAGGATAAGTGTTTTGCAAATAATCATTCACATTATAGGCCCTGATACCACAAATAATAGCTGAAAATTGATTTAAATCAATGGTTTTAATTTGTTGTTCGTCAATGATGGACACATTGTAGCCCAATTGTTTTAACGCATCGGGCACATTGTCGCCAGCACCCATAATATAAGCAATGTTTTTGGCTTGCATTTTTATAGAAAAAGGATGAACATCTAATACCGTTTTTTCAATATAAATTTGAGGGCCTATGTGGTCGTAATCAATATTCACGAGGGTTTCAGTTATTTTTTGTCCATCAATAGATAAATAAGGTTCTAACTTTATGGCGGCATTGGCGGTTTTTAATTCTACGACTATGTTAAAGGTTTTTTCTTCGCCTTTTTTCATGTTCTCAAATGTTGGGTTTTCTATACTGATTTTTGTTTGCTCATTTGGTTCAAAATTGAGTGTTCCTTTTAAATTATCTTTTTGAGCAATAATGGTCAATTGCATTTTTAAAGTATTGGTATTGTTCAGTATCTGAGATTTTTTTACCCTTGTAAAAACAGCGGCAGGCAAAACAAAAACAGGATGCTTGAGTTCTCCTTTTGTAGGGTCAATGGTTTTGTTTTCTACAGGAATTTCAAAATCTATGACAGTTCCCAATACTTTGAAAGTTACATTAGTGAACAAAGAAGCTGCATTGGCTGGTAGCAGCAGTTTTTGCATATTGTTGATGTCCGTCAATGGTTTGTGGGTTTCCAAATTTAACCAATAAGGATTTGAATATTCAAGCGCATTGACACTTGCAATTGTGTTATAAATTAAAGGTTCGTTGCTTTTTAGAGCCACATTAAAAAGGGTATCCTTTTTGCCCATAAAACTCATTTTTTCTAAAATGGCTTGTCCGCTGTTTCGAGCAATTATTTGATAATTAACAGCAAAGTTTTGATTGTTTGTAACACTGTTTTCCTTTGTGGTGGCTGTGATATGCAAACCCATGCAATTTTTAATTATAGATTTTAATTCATTGATTTTATAAGTCAAAAAGCTGCTTTGGTTGGGGTCTTTTATGGCCATCAACGATTGATAGACTTTTAGCAATGCTGGCAAGTTTTTATCTAGTTGCAACCAATTGAAACTTTTTTGCAAACCAACAATTTGCTTTTCTATGGCGGTAGCATTTTTTATTTTAGACCAAGATGTGTTAATCCCTTCAAAAATATCTGAGCGCACAGAATCGCCTT
>JBDNIM010000189.1:0-2810 GCA_041688295.1 Bacteroidia bacterium | reverse complement strand
GCAGTCAGCAGTCAGCAGTCAGCAGTCAAAATTAGTTAAAGTTTTTTGTTTTCTCGTCATTATGTGGGTCGGAATTCAAACAAGTTATGGACAACAAAATTCATTTCCATGGATGACAGGCTTTTATTTGCCATCAAACATTAATCAATATTTTTTTACACCTGATGGAAATAGTTTGACATTAAATGAAGGAGACGAATTAATAACTGATGAAGACAGAGCAAGTGTTGTATCAATCTCAAATATACAAGGTGGATTGAGATTAACTTTAAATGCAATGCAGTATAGATATGGGAAATTTAAATTATTTTCTGATATTGAATCTATGAAATCTTCAAATGATAAATATAGGTTCTTTATAATTCAAAATAAATTGTCTCAACCCATTTCAAGTAATGGGAGTAATAATGGCGACAATACCAATGGACACATTGCCGAAGTTTGGATTAGCAACGCAGTAAATAATTTAGGTACAATTACTATTGATGTCGATAATCAAAATGTAGGATTGGCTAATTATTTTGAATTAGCTAATCCATCCATTGCAAGAGTGCAAATAGTTAGAATTCCAATTTATTATTCTGTTTTTTTAAGAGGAGGTATTGTAAGATGTAATCCTTATGATGGATATACGGGTGGTGTTCTAGCATTGAGAACTGGAATCTTAAATCTAAAGTCAGGTTATTTTGATGCGGCAGCAAAAGGATATAGACCAGAAAATGTTACTTGGGCTACTGGAGGAAATGGCTCATTAGGGGATAATGTTTTAAATAATACAACTATTACAAATAAGTATAAAATTGTAAGACCAATTTGTCCTAATTCAAACGGTTTAACGATAGTTAACGGAGCCTATGGAACGGGTGGCGACCCCAAAACCACTAATTTTTCAGTTGGCAGCAATACATCAGGTACAATTAGAATAAAATACGGAATAACTCATACCAATCCCTATATACGACCAATAATGGGAGAGGCAGGATATTATAAAACTGGTCAGAAATCTGGTTTTGGTGCTGAAGGAGGAGGACACGGAGGATCTGGTGGGTTATCCTATTCGGGAAACTTAGGAACAAATGGAGCTGTTGGAGGCAGCGGAGGTAAAGGAGGTAATGTTGGAAAAGGTGCAGCAGGTGGAGGAATTATTTTGATTAGAGCCTCACAAGTTATATTTGAGCTTGGTCATATATATTCTGATGTTAAAAAACTATTTTATATTAATGGTGGCAATGGTGAAAACGGGAAAAATGGGAGCAAAGGCGGAAATGGAGGAAATGGAGGCATTGGCGGAAATGGAACAGCCTTAGGGTCAACAATATATTTAAATGGAGGCAACGGAGCACCAGGAGAAGCAGGAAATGGAGCGCAAGGTGGCTATGGAAGCAATGGTGGAAATCCTGGTTCATTATCTTTGTATTTAAAAAGTGGGTTCAATTTCATAAACTCATCAGGAACATTTAGTGGTTTAGCTGCCTTAAACATGGTAACTCAAAAAAAACCAGGCAAAGCAGGTTATGGTGGTCAGTCTGGTTTTAAGGGAAAAAGTGAAGGGGAAAATAATGAGAATAATAATATTCAATTGCCGTTGCCATATTCTTGGTGTTCAACAAGTGGAGGCATTCAACCTCAAATTACTAATATTTGTAATTGTGATTCTGTGTTTTTGGCATTAAGTTCTGCTCCTAATGCTAATAATATTTCGCAAGTTGGCTTAAATACTTCTCATTATGATTTTCTAAAATATGATGTTTATGTTGAGGAGACAACAGATGAATTTAGACTAAGTAGTTTATTCAAAGGAGGTAAAATCAGAAGTTTGTGTTATCTGTATAATACAAATCAATGTAAACCAATGTTTGAAAAAATGAAAGGATCTGCGCAATCTCCATCTGGGTTAAAGCCAACAAATTTAAAATTTAAAGCAGGAACAATTGTTACAGTCAATCCTCTTAAAATTGAATTTAAGCAATATCTACCCCCCTTTTCAACAACCCTTAGATGGACCTCCAATAACGATGAAGGGGTTTTGTATGATGTTTTAGACCCTGGAGACATAGCTTGTTATCGTGGTAGTTGTGATGCTAACAATCCAAATAACAGAGTAAGAGATTTGCCCGATGGCGAATTAAATGATGATGGACAAGAAGGGCAGTTTGATGAATCTTATGATGAAAAGAATATTTCGTTATATGAAAATGCACTTGATAGAGTAATTCAAAATAAAAATGAAGAAACAGATGGTATATTTGAAGATATAAATATTATTAAACAAGCTAATTCATTAAGTATTTCAATACTTGAGACGAACCAAAAAGTTGTTAGTTATTCTATAATTAATACTTTAGGTCAAATAGTTTTTAATAAAAAATCACTAGACAACAACCAACTAATTATTAGTTTGTCTGATTTTTCTTCGGGTGTTTATGTTTTGATTTTAGAAACCAATACAAGTAAAAAATCGATTAAATTTATCCATGAACAATAAGTTCATCTTTGTGATTGCCATATTTGTGCTTGGGCTAAAAACCCAGGCACAAACAGGTAATTTAATTTTTAATGGCGATTTTGAACAATGGGATACCAGTAGATATGTAACAGAGTTTCTGAATAAAGATAGTGTGTTATGTAGAGAGTATTTGACAAAAAACTACTTAAACGAACAAAGAATAATTACGACTCTTAAAAATATAAATTATTGTAGATGGGTATTTAAAAAAGACGAAAATCAACAATTTAGAATTTGGCCTAGTTTTGGACATTGGCCAGTTTCTTACAAAGCGTGTTATCCTCAATATCTAAAAAACCATTTT
>JBDNIM010000188.1:0-5464 GCA_041688295.1 Bacteroidia bacterium | reverse complement strand
TTTATTCACACTTAAATACCTCAATAATGCCGAAAACTTGCTGAGCGAAATGGGTGTAAAGATTCAATAGGGGAGTGCAAAAAAAAATGCAACCCCACTTTAGATTTTAAAATTAAAACAAAAAAAAGGTTATTGGAAACAATAACCTTTTTTTTATGCCTAAAAAGCGATATTGTTTTTCGTTTTTTAATTCGAATGGTTTTGAATTTTTCCAACCATGGTGTCCAGCATAGCTTTTAATTTATCAATGGCGCCTGAAACCGCTTTTTCCGTAGAATCCGCCACGCAAGTAACAGCAACAGGCTGTTTGCCTTCCAATCTTGCCTCAAGCACACATTGCATATCGTTCACCCCTTCTTTTTTTCCGTTTTGGTCGGATAAATGGGCTTCTATTCTAGTAATGTACTGTTCAAATCTTTTCAATTCTTTGCCAATTAAGTCAATAAAAAAATCTTGTTGTCTTTCCTCTCCGCTAATGGTTTTGTCAGTGTTAAATAGAATGTTCATTGTGTAAAATATTTTTTTAATGTCGTTATAATTCATAACAACTCTACAAATATATATAATTTTTTAACATCAGCAGATACAAATATGCAGTTGTGGTTTGAAAATCGACCAATGCAAGCAATTATAAATTAAAAGTTAAGAATTATGAATTAAAAGTTATTAATTATGAATGCACCCAATCAAGAATTATACTATTAACCCATTAACTAACCCTTATCCATTGTGAAAGAAAAGGTAGTGCCTTTACCAATAGCACTTTTCACATTGATGGTTTGTTTGTGGGCTTCAATAATGTGTTTCACAATAGACAGACCCAAGCCCGAACCGCCTTTGTTTCTTGCTCTGCTCTTATCCACCCTATAAAATCGTTCAAACAATCTTGGCAAATGCTCTCTTTCTATCCCTTGGCCATTGTCCGATATTTCCACTAAAATATAGGATTCTAAATCATAAAATGCAATTTCAATAATGCCGTTTTCATTGACGCCATAAATTATAGAATTGCCAATTAAATTGTTTAAAACCTGTCTTATTCTCTCATTGTCGCCCAAAACAATACAGCTTTCGTTTGTTTCCTCTTTAATTCTTAATTTAATATTTTTTTGAATCGCTACTTCTTGATAGTTTTCAATAATATCTAAGCTTAATTCATGAATGTCAAACTTATCGAATTTCATGTTTAGCGAATTGCTTTCAATTTTACTAATATCCAGCAAATCGTTTACCAACAAATTAAGCCGCTCGGCACTGTCTGCTGCTTTTTTCAAAAAAGTATATTTAACCTCATCATCGTCTATTGCCCCGTCTATCAAAGTTTCAATATACCCTTGAATACTAAAAATAGGTGTTTTTAGTTCGTGCGATACATTGCCCAAAAACTCCTTTCTGTATTGGTCGGTGGCCAACAATTTGTTGATTTCCGTTTTTTGATTAATAGCCCATTCTTTAACATCTTCGTTCACTTTTTTCAAAGGGTCGATGTTGTAATTGTCAATAAATTTCAGCGGTTGCGTTTTGTTAGTTTTATAATTGTGAATTGTTTTGTATATTAGTTTTATTTTGCTGTAAATAAAGTATTCTAGCGTAAATAAAATGAGGATGTAGCTTAAAGAACCAAAAATAAATAAACTCACTAAAAATGCAAGGATATTAATTTTAAAATAAAAAAGGAAAGAAGCAAAAATTAACAATAAAATAATTGTTGTTAGCAATGATATCCTTTCAGGCGTTATTTTTTTAATCACACTTCAAATTTATAGCCAACGCCTTTTATAGTTTGAATAAAGTTATCCTCCAGTTTCTCCCTTATTTTTCTAATATGCACATCAATAGTGCGGTCAACAACCAAAACATCTTCGCCCCAAACAGATTCAAGAATTTGTTCGCGCGTAAAAACTTTGCCGGGTTTGCTAGCCAACAAAGATAAAAGTTCAAATTCTTTTTTCGGAAACTGAAGAACAGTGCTTTTGTATTTAACGCTAAAGCTTTCTCTATCAATAATTAGATCTGTAAAAGACATAGGTTCATAACTTAATTCACCGTTGTAATTCCTTTTTAAAATGGCTTTTAACCTGGAAATTAGCACCCTTGGCTTAATTGGTTTAATGATGTAATCATCGGCTCCTGCATCAAAACCCGCCAATTCGCTATATTCTTCGCCTCTTGCAGTTAAAAAAATAAGTGGAATGTTTGATAATTGGGGAAAGCTTTTAATTTGGCGGCATGCCTCCATGCCATCCATTTCGGGCATCATAACATCCATTAAAATAATATCTGGCTTTGTTTTTTGAGCTATTTTAATGGCTTCTTTGCCATTGATTGCGGAAATAACTTCAAAGTTTTCCTTTTTTAAATTATAGCTTAATAGTTCTATAATATCGACTTCATCATCAACTATTAGTATTTTATATTTTGTTTGAAAACTCATGGTAATGTATGGTTCAAAGCAAGGCAAATTAGTTGATTAAGTTGTTACCCCTGTATTATTAATTTGTTATTTAAAAATATCTTCTAATGCTTTTTCTAAAGACTCGCCTCTTAGGTTTTTTCCAATAACATTGCCCTTTGCATCTATCAAAACCGTGAATGGAATACCTGTAACTTTGTATTGTTTGGCTGGTGCGCAGCTCCAATATTTCAAGTCGCTAACATGTTTCCAATTCAATTGATATTGACTGATTGCCGAGTTCCAGGCAGGAGCATCCCTATCTAAAGAAATTGCATAAATCTCAAATCCTTTGTCTTTATATAATTCATAAATTCTTTTTAGATTTGGAAACTCCGCACGACAAGGGCCGCACCAGCTAGCCCAAAAATCTATTAATACAACTTTGCCTTTAAGTGCAGATAATTTTAAATTAACGCCATTAGGTTGAGGCAGGTCTATATCAGGCACAGGCTCGCCTTCAGCCAAAAATTTTGCAGCATCATAGTTTTCTTTAAGGTCTTTGTAATACAATGATTTTGACATTGTTGGCTCCATTGTTGCTAAAATTAATTTTAAATCAGAAGCTTTTTTTTCTTCTACAAAATTGTTGATAATGAAATAAGCTTCAAGCGGGCTTGTGTTTTTTATGCCATCGTCTATCAACATTTTTAATTCTGCATTTTTTAAAGCAAAACTATTCTGTAAATCTGAGGCATTAACAGGTTCTTGTTGAGAATACATTTGTTGCTCAATCATTTTAATTTCTGTCATTGAAGAGGAGTAGTTTTTTATAAAATTATATAAATTTAACGATTTTTCTGACTTTGTTCCGCTAACGGTGTAATTCAAACCTTTGTTTCCAGGGTTAATTTCTAAAACAATTTCTACCCCATTTTCTATAATTAAAGGCACAGCTGATTCCACATTGTATTGCAAATAGGCAATGCAGCTTTCTGTTGTCTTGCTTTTTAAAGAAAAATTGCCTTCTGCATCTGTTAAAAAAGAATCCATTAAAACCAATCCAGAGGTTAAAAATTTATTTAAAACAACTAAATGGTTTGTTTTGCCAATAATTTTTCCAGAGATGGAAAAATTAACTTTCGCAACCACAGCGGGTTTTTTAGCAGTGGGTGTGTTTTTTTTTTGCTGCGGTTTTGTTTTGTGCAGTTAATGTAATTGAGAATACAAAAAAAGTTAGGCAAATGAGTGTGATAAGTTTTTTCATTAAGTAATATAAAGTAAATTGCAAATTTAGGAAATTATTGGTTAAAAGTTTCTATTTTTTCTTTTATTAGACGAAACTTAGCAGAATTTGGTTGTATCAATATGCCATCTATGCCGGCTTTTTCTCCTGCTTCAATATCTCGAGGGTTGTCGCCAATAATAAAACTCTTGTTTTTATCTATGTTATGTTTTGCAATCGCCTTTTGAATCATAAGCGGTTCGGGCTTTCTACACAAACAATTTCCCACACTTGGATGGTGCCTACAATAATAAATATCTTCTATTTGGATGTCGTGTTTTTTGCATTCATTTAAAATAACAGAATGAAAGGATTCTAAATCTTTTTCGTTGTAAAGCGCTTTGTCTATGCCGCCTTGGTTGGTAATAATGATAATAAGAAACCCGTTTTCTTTGCACAATTGAAAACATTCTAAAATATCCGGCAGCAATTCAAAATCCTTTATTTGGATTACATAATTTCCTATTTCTCGGTTAATAACCCCATCTCTATCAAAAAAAACTGCTTTTTGCATCAATACTATTTTTAAAGCCACAAAATAAACATTAATTTGCACCGTTTTTAAATATATTTTTTAATTTGACTCAAAACATAGTAATCATACCGACTTATAACGAAAGAGAAAACATCGAAAGCATTATTAAAAAGGTAATGTCTTTGAATTCGCCTTTTGATATTTTAATTGTTGACGACAATTCGCCCGATGGCACAGCTGCTATTGTTAAAACATTGCAAAATGATTTTAAAGGCCGTTTGCATATTTTAGAAAGGAAAGAAAAAAATGGTTTGGGCACAGCCTATATCGCTGGTTTTAAATGGTGTTTAGACAAACATTATTCTTACATTTTTGAAATGGATGCTGATTTTTCCCACAATCCAGATGATTTGCCTCGATTGTTGTCTGCCAGTGTTGAACAAAATGCCGGTTTGGTGATAGGTTCGCGCTATGTAACGGGCGTAAATGTTGTGAATTGGCCAATGAGTAGAGTGATAATGAGTTATTACGCAAGCGCTTATGTTAGATTGATTACTGGCATGAGTATTAGGGATTCCACAGCTGGCTTTGTTTGTTACACAAGAGAAACCTTGGAAAGCATCAATCTTGATAAAATAAAATTTAAAGGATATGCCTTTCAAATTGAAATGAAGTTTAAAGTCTTTTTAAAAGGTATTAAAATTGTTGAAGTACCCATTATTTTCACAGATAGAACATTGGGAACATCAAAAATGAGTAATAAAATATTCAAAGAAGCATTTTTTGGGGTAATTGAACTAAGGTTAAAAAGTATTTTTTATAAACAATAATGGACAATAATATTATTTCGGCTTTAAGGGAAAACTATTCTAAGGCAGAGCTTTTAGAATATTTGGTTGATGAAAATCCAATTCAACAATTCAGAAAATGGTTTACAGAGGCTATTAATTCAAATTTGGCAGAACCAAATGCCATGACACTTAGCACAACGGATGGTTTGCAACCCGATAGCAGAGTGGTGCTTTTAAAACAAATTGATGATGACGGTTTTGTTTTTTTTACCAATTATGACAGCCACAAAGGGCAACAAATAGAGAAGAACAACCTTGTTGCGATTAATTTTTTGTGGTTAGAGTTGGAAAGGCAGGTGAGAATTAGCGGCATTGCCGAAAAGATTTCTGAAAAACAAAGTGCCGATTATTTTTATTCGCGCCCTGTTGGCAGTCAGCTTGGGGCTATTGTTAGCAATCAGAGCAGTGAAATTGATTCGCGGGCAACTTTAGAAGAAAAAATGAAGGATGCCATTGAATAT
>JBDNIM010000187.1:0-1970 GCA_041688295.1 Bacteroidia bacterium | reverse complement strand
AATTAACTTAAAACTAATATGTTTGAATTAAAACATCTGTTGGAATCTTTAAACTAGTGTGTATTTGCCGAATCATTTCTAACGATAATTTTCTTTTTCTATTTAGAATTTCACTTGCACGACTTTTAAATCCAACAATTTTTGCTAAATCATTTTGATTATAACCCATTTGTTCCATTCTGAATTTAATCGCTTCTATTGGATCGGGTAAATCTATCGGAAATTTTTCATTTTCATATTGCTCAATTAATATGCCTAAAAGTTTTAATTCGTCACCTTCTTGAGTTCCTTTTTTTGAATCAAAGATTATTTCAAGTCTTTTTAAAGCTTGATTATAATCATTTTCTGTTTTTATAAGATTTATGTTCATATTTTATATTGTGTTAGCGTTAATTTTATCATATTAAGGATGAGTTCCAATAAATCTAATCCAAACCATTTCGTATTCAAAATTAATTTTTACTATTAATCTATAATTATTGCCTTTAATATTGAAAACTATGCGATTGTCATTTAAAATACTTGCATTTGGATATTCCGATTTAATTTCATTAGGATTTTTCCATTCTGCTTTACAAGTTTCTTTATACCAAGATTTCAGTTGTTGTTCACAATCTGAATGAACTACCCAAAATTCTCTCAATATTTTTTTTGCAATTACTCTCAATATTAATTTTTACAAAGATAATGGAGTTTTCCCGTTTTGGTAACTATTTGTTAAAATTTTTTGGCATTGTATTTTTTTACGATTATTTTGGTAATGGTTTGTAGTTTACTAAACCTGCAATTTTGCCTAACCACTTTCTATAATTGGTCAATATTATAAGTAACAGTTTTCCTTATTTTATAAACCTTTATGTGTCAAGTTTCACAACGTTATTGATTTAAGTTGCTTAAATTAGATTTCGAATTTATTATTTTTTTTCTAAACTGTTTTGGCGTTATTTTAAATATTTCTTGTTTAATTTCATGCCATCAGCGCATTACATCAAATGGGATTTTTCCTCAACTCTTTTCTTAAAAAACCATACCGACTATAAATGTTGTAAAATGCAATGAATATAGCCAAATCTTCATTCATTTCCTTTTTTTGATACATGCAGTATATTTGTAAATTATAACTCAATTTAGGTTAATATATGCGAAATGGAAAATGGGAAAAAATCAAACCAAGCAATCATGTTGATTTTCTTAAACTAATAACTATTTACAAAGATTTATTTATTATTTTCAAATTATATACATAGTTTTGTCATCAAAGATTTAACAACCAAAAAAATGTATTTAAACCCAATTTTTCATGGCATTTGGCAAGGCTTTTTTATCAGTATCTTGCTTTTTGGACCAGCGTTTTTTAAATTATTGCACACCAGCATTCAAGAGGGATTTAAAAAAGGTGTTTATTTGGCGTTTGGCGTTTTTTTTAGCGATTTGTTAATAGCTCTGCTTTGCATTTTTGGCGTAGCAGAATATATGCAAGCACCTAGTTTTCAAAAAATTTACAGCCTAATTGGCGGTGTTTTATTAATAATGATGGGCATAAAAGCATTGCGACATCAATACAAAGCCTTTTTAAAATCATACTCGGAAAGAGTGCCACACAGCAAAAACATATTCAATGGATTTTGGCTAAATCTTATTAATCCCTTTACCTTAATTTTGTGGCTCAATGTATTGGGGTCCATCAGTTTAAAATATGCAGAAGAGCCCCAATTTAAAACTTTGGTTACTATTAATGTCATTACAATTTTATTGGTTTTGTTTTCAATGGACATATTAAAGGTCTTCCTTTCACATTTAATTGGCAAAAAACTAAACGCACGCATATTTTTTGTTATCAATAAATATTTTGGTATTCTACTAATAATCATTGGTTTATTTTTTCTTGGCCGCTTCATAAGTTTAACTTTTTAAAGAAAAAATGCAATGTTTTTATAAAAAAATGAAAATAAATATATATTATTGCCCTT
>JBDNIM010000186.1:0-2738 GCA_041688295.1 Bacteroidia bacterium | reverse complement strand
CATTCTCTTACAAATTCTTTTGACAACTGTTTTTGCGGCAATCCTTTGTTCAGACAGTTTGCATAAGTTTCTGTGTAGAAAAAACGACTAGAATCTGGGGTATGTACTTCATCAATTAGAGTAATTACCTTGTCGTTCAAACCAAATTCATATTTTGTATCCACTAAAATAAGACCTCTTTCTGCGGCCATTTCAACACCTCTTTCATATAATTTTAATGAAATTTGTAAAATGGTATCCATCGTTTTTTTAGAACACAATTTTTTTGCAATAATTTCTTCAACACTTATGTCTTCATCATGTCCGTCCGAACTTTTTGTAGCAGGGGTAATAATTGGTTCAGGAAACTTATCATTTTCTTTCAAACCATCGGGCATTTTAACACCACAAATCATGCGCTCACCTGTTTTGTAAACACGCCAAGCATGACCACATAAATAGCCTCTAACCACTACTTCGATTGGAATGGTTTGGCAATTGATACCAATGGTAACATTAGGGTCGGGGATGGATAATTTCCAATTAGGAATAATATCTTTTGTTGCATCTAAAAAATAGGCTGCTAATTGAGTTAAAACCTCTCCTTTGTGGGGAATTGCCCGCGGCAAAACATGGTCGAATGCAGAAATTCTATCGCATGCCACCATGGCAATAAAACCAACTTTAATTGTGTAAACATCTCTAACTTTTCCTCTGTAAAAACCATTCTGATCCTTTAGATAAAAGTTGGTTGCCATTAATCCTTTTTCCATTTTTGTTGCTGTTTGATTCATATTCGGGTATGAAAGAACAAAAATAAGTTGATGAACCTAAATATTTTCTAAAAACTTGTAAAAGTTATTAACAGACTATCTAGAAGTTTTGCCAAAATTTTGCAAATCAGCTAGTTCTATTTTTTTTGTAATAATTTCTGTTTGCAATTTCCTTTCGTAAACAAAATAATCAATCCAATTTTTAATAATAACAGAGATATTGGTGTCAAAAATGTTGTTAAATAGTGCTTGGTCTTGTTCATCAAGTGGATGATTAGTTTGTTTGTCTCTAGTAATGTCAAGCAAGCCTTCCTTAAAGCGTATAATTTTAAATGAAATTGCCTTATCTCTTTTTGCAAAAACCCTAATTGGGAGCTGTTTGTCGTTTTCAAAATAGACTTCTAAACCGTAATATTCGTATATTTTTATCATAATAGTAAACGGTACAAACATAATATAATTTGATGGCTATTAAAAAGTTATTCAAAAAACTACTCAACAATTTTTCCATTTTGTTTAGTTTTTAAGTTGTGGAAAAAGCCCTTCTTTTTGCTTAAAGTATTTTATTTTCAGTCTGTATTCAAAATTTAAAAGCAAATTTGCTTATTTTCGCGTGTGTATTTTTAAAACAATTAATAACCAAGACTAAAATGAATAGTTCTTTTCTAATAGAAAATATTAAAGCGTGAAAAAATGTATTTTTATATGTGTGTTTAGAAAGATTCGTTTTTCGTTTTTAAGCCCCAAAATATGAATTTAACTATTGAAAACATATTGTTAGTTGGTTCATTGTTATTGTTCATTAGCATCATTGTAGGGAAAACAACCTATAAATTTGGCGTTCCTACTTTAATTTTATTTTTAGTAATTGGAATGCTTGCTGGTTCAGATGGCATCGGAGGTATTAAATTCAACGACCCTCAAATTGCTCAGTTTATTGGCATTGTGGCCTTAAATTTCATTTTGTTTTCTGGTGGATTGGACACCAACTGGTCTGCCGTAAAACCCATTATTAGGCAAGGTGTTTTGCTTTCCACATTGGGGGTTTTGCTCACCGCTTTGTCATTAGGTACTTTTGTTTGGTATCTCACCGATTTTACAATTTATGAAAGCATGTTGCTGGGTTCTATAGTTTCGTCAACAGATGCGGCTGCAGTTTTCTCTGTTTTAAGGTCAAAAAATCTGGCTTTAAGATCCAATTTAAGACCGACATTGGAGTTAGAAAGTGGAAGCAACGACCCAATGGCTTATGTTTTAACAATAGCTTTTCTATCTCTTGTAGTTAATCAAGACGAAAGTTTACTTTCTATTATTCCAATTTTTTTAAAACAAATGATTTTTGGAGGAATTGCTGGCTTTGTATTTGGTAAATTAAGTAAATTTATAATTAACAGAATAAAATTAGATTTTGAAGGGCTTTATCCAGTTTTGATGATAGCGCTCATGTTTGCGACATTTTCTGCGACCGATTTTGTGGGAGGTAATGGTTTTTTAGCCATTTATATAAGTGCTGTTTATTTGGGGAATCAAAATATCATACACAAAAAAACGATTATGAAAATGTATGATGGATTGGCTTGGTTGATGCAAATTGTTTTATTTCTTACATTGGGTTTGCTTGTTTTTCCTTCACAGGTTTTTGCAGTTGCTGGTGTTGGGTTATTAATTTCCTTGTTTCTTATTTTTATTGCTCGTCCCATAGGTGTTTTTTTGAGTCTAGTGTTTTTTAAAATGCAGCTAAAAAGAAGGTTTTATATCTCATGGGTTGGTCTCAGAGGTGCTGTGCCCATCGTTTTTGCAACCTACCCGCTTTTGGCTGGCATCGAAAAAGCAAATATGATTTTCAATCACTAATGTCCGATAAAACTTTAAAAAACGATTTTTTGAAAATTTAGTAATTAATAATCAGCTAGTTATGTTTTTTATTATATGTTTTCTAAAAACACGCTAACCAAAAAGCATTAATTGGTCTTTATAATTTGTTTG
>JBDNIM010000185.1:0-4881 GCA_041688295.1 Bacteroidia bacterium | reverse complement strand
TTTATTGTTTCAAAAAAAATTGAGCTTTTTAAAAGGGCACAGGTTTTGGGCTTGATTTCACAAAACTCTTACACCCTTGCAGTAGCAGGAACGCATGGCAAAACAACAACATCTAGTTTGGTTGCGCATATTCTTAATGAAAATAACATTAATTTCACTGCTTTTTTGGGTGGAATAAGCACCAATTTAAAAAGCAATTATATCCATAAAACAGATGGCATTCAGTTGTTTGACAAAACAATTATGGTTGTTGAGGCGGATGAATACGACCGTTCATTTCTTCAATTGCAGCCCGATGTTGCTATTGTAACATCCACAGATGCCGACCATTTAGACATTTATGGCGAAGCAAATAAAGTTAAAGAGTCTTTTCAAGATTTTGTAAATTTGATAAACAAAAATGGCGTTGCAATTTTAAATGAAAAAACAGACCTAACAGCCAATTGCGAACAAATAAACTATGGATTTGATAAAGAAAATGAAGCCTTTGCTGCCGATGTAAAAATTGTTGACTTTCAATTTGGTTTCGATTTTTGTTTCGAAGATAAAAGAACGCATGTTATCAATGGTTTACCTGGGTTTCACAACATAGAAAATGCAACATCGGCAATTGTTATGTGCCAAAAAATAGGATTGTCGCTTGACAAAATCGCCAACTCTTGTAAAACTTTTTTAGGGGTAAAAAGAAGGTTTGAATATATTGTAAACAAAGAATATATTGTCATAGATGATTATGCACACCATCCAACAGAGCTGGAATCTTTCATAAAATCGGTGAAAGAACTTTATCCAAAAAAACAAATTACAGGCATTTTTCAACCGCATTTATTCTCTCGCACTCGAGATTTTGCGGACGATTTTGCAAGCGCTTTAGATATGTTGGACAATTGCTGGTTGATGGATATTTATCCTGCAAGAGAACAGCCAATTGAAGGTATCAATGCAGAGTTTCTGGCATTCAAAATGAATAAAACGCCTTTGATTACTGTGGGTGTAAATATTTTAAAACATTTGAAAGAAAGAAAGCCGGAAGTACTTTTAATTATGGGTGCTGGTGATATTGACCAATTGATTCAACCAATTAGAGAGATTTATAATGCGTGAATTTATCCTAAAAATAAAGCAACATAAATGGTTGAATACTTTGGTTTGGGTAGGCATGCTTATGGCCTTGGTTTTTATCTATTCATGGCTGTCCAAAAAGGAAAACAATAACATAGTTAAAAAAATAAAAATTGAGATTGACAGAGAAAATGATATTGCTTTTTTAGACAGTTTTGAGGTGTTGAAAATTGCTAAAGGCTATAATTTAGAAAACAATATTTTGGGTGTTTCAAACAAACAATTAGAAATTGATAAAATAGAAGAACAGCTGGAATTTAATCCTTTTGTGGCAAATGCGGATGTTTCAATTGATGTTAGCGGCACTCTTTTAATCAAAATAATGCAAAGAAGTCCCATGTTAAGAATCTATAATAACAGCCGCCAAACCTACTATGTAGCAAAAAATGGATACAAGTTTCCGGTCAATTCAAACTACTCGCCAAGGGTGATGGTTGCAAACGGAAAGATAGCGGAAACACTAATGGATTCGGCATATATCAACACCCAAGTAATGAAAGATTTACTGGCCATTTCAAGCTATTGTGCAAAGGATAAATTCTGGAATTCACAAATTGAACAATTGTATGTAGATAATTATTTGGACATAAACTTGATTCCGAAGGTAGGAAGTCATATTATTGTATTTGGTTCTGCAGCGCAAATGGAAGACAAATTTTTGAGACTAAAAACATTTTACAAGAACGGATTAAACAACATAGGATGGCAAGAATACAAAAAGATAAATTTAAAATTTAGCAATCAAATTGTCGCAGAAAAAAAATAAAAAACAAAATTAGAACGATGTCAGATAAATTAATAGTAGGATTGGATATTGGTACAACAAAAGTTTGTGCCATTGTGGGTCAGCGCAACGAAAACGGCAAAATCAACATTTTAGGTGTTGGCGTAATGCCTTCAATCGGAGGTGTTGTTAGAGGCGAGGTTGCCAATATTTCAAAAACAGTAGAAGCCATTAAGGGTGCAATTGCAAATGCATCTAAAGTTTCTAATGTGTCAATCCTAGCCGTGCATGTTGGCATAGCTGGCGAACATATTAAAAGCTATCAACAAACTGGGGTAAAAATAAGAGAAAATTCCGAAACTGAAATCACCTTAAAAGAACTTGAGGACATGAACAAAGAGCAGTACAGAACCGTAACTGATGTTGGCAGCAAAATTTTGCATGCTTTGCCTCAAGAATACACGATTGATAGCCGAATGGTTACAAAAGAGCCGGAAGGAATGCCAGGCACAAAGCTTGAGTGTAAATATCACATTGTTACGGGGCGTGTTGGCGCAGCAAAAACAATCGTTAAATGTGTTGAAAACGCTGGTTTAATTGCTACCGATGTTATTGTTGAACCAATTGCATCTGCCTATGCCGTTCTTTCTGAAGAAGAGTTGCAATCTGGCATTGCCATTGTTGATATTGGCGGTGGAACAACTGATTTAGCCATTTTTCATGATGGAAAAATAAGACACACTGCCGTTATTCCTTATGGTGGCGAAATTATAACTGCCGACATTGTAGATGCTTTTGGTATTGTTGAGAAACAAGCAGAATTGATTAAAACTAAATATGGACACGCTACCCCACAAGGAACCCGTGCCAATGTAATGATTTCTGTAAAAGGCATAGGAGACAGAAAGCCGAAACAAATTATGGAGCGCAATTTGGCTCATGTCATTCATGCGAGAATAAAAGAAATTATTGAAATGGTGAACCAAGAGATTAAATACTCTGGATATAAAGACAAATTGAATTTAGGTGTTGTTTTAACGGGTGGTGGCGCGCAGCTAAAAGACTTGAGCAATTTAGTAGAATATATTTTAGGTTGTGAGGTTAAAATTGGATTGCCCGACCCTCATTTAGGAAAAGGCTTGGTAGAGGAAGTTCGCAGCCCAATGTATGCCACTTGCATAGGTTTGGTTTTAAGAGGATTTCACGACATGGATGCAAGCACAGAAAATGCCAATGTTAGAGTTAAAAAAACAGAAACAATAAAAGCCGGAACTTCCTCAGGAAATAATTTCTTTGGCGGAATACTTGGCGGCATGAAACATTGGTTGAAAGACGACAATTCGATAGACGATTTTAACAAAAAATAAAAAACTAATACTATGAATTATTTTAAAGTAGAATTACCCAAAGAACAATCATCCATTATAAAAGTAATGGGCGTTGGTGGTGGTGGCAGCAATGCCGTAAACTATATGTTTGATAAAGGCATTGTTGGTGTCGATTTCTTTTTGTGCAACACAGATGCCCAACATCTTGACAAAAGCAATATAAAAAACAAAATACAACTGGGTAGCAGCCTAACTGAAGGTTTGGGTGCAGGTGGCGACCCCGAGTTTGGCAAAAAATGTGCGCTCGAAAGCATTAACCAAATAGAAGACGCCCTTAAAAACAATACCAAAATGCTTTTTGTAACTGCCGGAATGGGCGGTGGAACGGGCACAGGTGCAGCCCCTGTTATTGCCCAAAAAGCAAAACAAATGGGTATTTTAACAGTGGGAATTGTTACCACACCATTTAAAAACGAAGGCCCTCAAAAAGCATTGAAAGCCCAAAACGGTATCAATGAATTGAAACCCCATGTGGATGCCCTTTTGGTGATTAACAACGAACGCATTTTGCAAATGTATTCTAACCTTAGGATAAGAGAAGCTTTGAGCAAAGCCGATGATGTTTTGTTTACTGCTGCCAAAGGCATTGCCGAAATCATAACTGTAGAAGGCTATATGAATGTTGATTTCAGAGATGTGAAAACAGCATTGCAAGAAAGCGGTCGTGCCATCATGGGCACTGGTGTGTCGCAAGGCGACAACAGGGCTTTGAATGCTGCACAAATGGCCTTGGATTCGCCTTTGCTTGACGAGCATTCCATTGAAGGAGCCGAGCATATTCTTTTAAATATATGTTTTGGAACCGAAGAGCCATACACTAACGAAATTTCTGCTATTTGCGAATATCTGCAACAAGAAGCGGGCCTAAAAGCCAACCTAAAATATGGCCTCACACAAAGCAATTCTTTGGGCGATGAGCTGGCCGTTACGGTCGTTGCCACGGGTTTTGACAAAGGCAGAAAAAAAGCGATCATAGAGGATTTTGAAGACAGCATAGAATTAGACAACCAATTTATTGAGCTCGACCTTACCGTTGCAGAAGAAGTGCCGCCAATTATTGAAATCCCTTTGCACATTCCTAGTTTTCAGGTAAAAAGCGAGCCAACCAACACCCATGTTAATATTAACAAAGGCGACCTAAATGTGCCTGCCTATTTGCGTCATCAAGTTATTTTTGAAGAATCGTTGCCCGGTATCGAGGTCTCAAATGTGTTTTTGGAGGATGACAAAGAGAACAAATCGCCAAAATTTAAAGACGGGGGCAACAAATATTTGCACGATAATGTAGATTAACAAACATGGCGCTGCACAACGATTTGGGGCGCATGGGCGAAACATTGGCTTGCCAATTTTTAAGTAAAAAAGGATACACCATTTTACAACAAAACTGGCGCAACGGAAGAAACGAAGCCGACATTATTGCAAAATTTGACAACACACTTATTTTTATTGAAGTAAAAACCCGCAAATCGGAGTTTTTTGGCCTACCAGAATCCTTTGTTAGCAACACACAAAAAAAAGCGATGGCCAAACTGTCCGAAGCCTATTGTACATTAAAAAATATTGATGATGCAGAAATCCGCTACGACATTATTGCCATTATCCTAAACAAAAAGCAAGAGAAAGTTCTTCATTTCGAAGATGCTT
>JBDNIM010000184.1:0-4687 GCA_041688295.1 Bacteroidia bacterium | reverse complement strand
TAGCGGGAGCATATTTTTTATACAGCAGTTCTTGAAACGCCTGCTTATTTTTTAAACATCCTTCTATAATTTCTTTGTCTGAATACACAATCTTTAGTTATAAGACACCGAAAATATTTTTTGTTGCAAAAAATATTTTAATCCCAATAATTTTCTGTGCTTTCTTGCTTCATATCGCCCCTTAAAAAACGATATCGAAACCTAGCTTCGTTAGCAAACAAAGAGCCTGTGTAGTTTAAAATCAAAAACTCATACATTTTTTTTGCATTGGCGGTGTCGTTCATTTTAAATTCATATATTTTGCCTAAATTAATGAGCGCATTGTCTGCCAAAATATCAAAACTATGGTCTTTAATTATTTTTAAATAATAAACCTCCGCTTCTTTAAACTGGTTTTGTTTTTCAGCAATTGTTGCCTTTGCAAACAATATTTCGTCTGTCAGTGTGTGGTTAGGAAATACTTTGTTCAGGGTGTCTAAAACCAACAAAGCCTGGTCAAATTTATTTTGAAAAATAAGCAAATCCGCCTTGGCATAATAGGTGAGGGCTTCCTCCGTAGAATCCAGTCCAATATTGTCCTGAATCGTCAGCCATAGCTGCATGGCATTGTTACTAATCAGCTGCGTGGTGGCTTCTTTCAGAACATCTAGCTGGGTTTGTGCCCACTCAAAATCACCTCTGTAAAAGCAAAGTCGGGCATATTTAAACTTGGCCTCTTGACCCAAAGGGTCGTTTTTATAATCCTTTTCCACCTGTTTATATAACAAATCGGCTTCCCAAGTGTCGCCAGAAATTAAATAAGCATCGCCCAAATTTATTTTGCTTTCTGCTACCGTTTTCGGATTAGCGCCCTTCATACTTATAATTTGATTCAGCCAATTGATGCCTTTTTTTTCATCCTTTAGGTAATAAACATACAATTCGGCCAATAATTTCATTTGATCAATACTGTAAAGATTGACACCATTGGTATTTATAAACTCCAAAAACTCTTTTTCTAAAATCAATAATTCGCTTTGTGTGCCACCGTTTTTTTGCCTTATTTGAGCAATGCCACATTGCAAAATCCCTTGTTGCGCTTGAGAATAAAACCTTTTGTCGCTGCCCAAAGCTTTAATATCCGTAAAACATTTTAGGGCATAGCTGTATTCTTCATTGTTCATGAGCGTAAACGCCAGATTCAGTTGCCACAAACCTCCCTCTTTCAAGCGTCTGTCTATAGCCTTGCTTTGAATAATAGCCCCGTCCCAATCTTTTTGTTGCACAAAACTCCAAATCAATAAATCATTAAGCCCAATATTTTCAGGTTTCGATTGTATGTTTTGAATAATAACCCTCGAGAGAATTGAAAAGTCATCGCCTTTCAATTGCACAGAAACCTTGTTTTTCACTTCTTGCAAAATGGATTCATTTTCGCCAATAATTGAAACGAGTTCTTCAATGCCTTCTTTCTTTTGCCCGTTTCTAAAATATATTTCGCTAAGCTCATAAATAAACAAACCTGGCTGCCTCAATTGTTTGCGGGCGTTCAAACCCACTTTTATGGCTTCGGACAAAAACCCTCGCTTAACAAAACTATTTAAAATATTCTCAACTACTTCCGTTGACGAAAAATTTAGATTTACTATGTCCTTAAAAATCTTATCCCGCTTTTCAAAATCCTTGGTTTGATGATAAAAATTACCTTTGTCTATTTGGTAAATATAATTTGTAGGATACTTTTTTATTCGTTTGTCAATAAGCTTTTCGGCCGCTTTGTTGTCGTTCAAAAGGGTGTAGCATTGCAACAAGTTTTCGTAATAATAAATAGATTCGGCTTGTTTTTTAAGCAAATCTTCGTAAATATCAGCGGCTTTGCTGTATTCTTTTTCGTTAAAAAACTGGGCAGCAAGCTTTTCCTCCTGCGCAAATTGTGCATAAACGCAAGTGTTCAACAAATAAATAATTAAAAAAACAATGTTTTTCACATTTACAAAGGTAAACGAATTTAATAAATTTTTAAGGGAACTTTTTTTGGGGCGTCAACTCCTTGCCCTTTTGGGTTGGCTGCACTCCTTTTCGTCAAAGCCTGAAACCTGCCGAAAATCTTAAATGCGTATGCCTTATATGGGCTTGCGTTCTGTTTATTGTTGCTTTATAGTCATTGTCTGCTGTAAGTTTTACTGTCGTTGTCGAAACAGTTGTTGTATTTTCCCCAGTCGTTTTAATTCCCAAAAATATTTTGCAGTTGCGTTGATGTTAACAGCCGTAGTGTGCGTTTCTTCAAACCCTATTCTGAATAATTTGTAATTTAATTCAGAAAGTTTGTGCCATTTATAGCCTTGTGGTCAGTTAAGTGCACAGAAATTCGTAGTGCTTTGCATTGTGCAAATTTTTTTCTTGATTGCAACGCTGTCATTTATATTGTTTCTTAAAAATTCTGCTCACACAATTTTCTCGTCAAAACTCATATTGTGTGCAACAAGATGTTCAGCATGGCCAATTATTTAAGTATGATATTGGAGCTTTCCAATTTTTTGGTTGTCCAGTTATTTCGGTGTCAAAGGATAGATACATATTTTTTTAGTTTCATTATTGTTGTTGTCTGTTAGGCTTTCCTATAACGGAACTCTCCCGAAAAATCGGGACAAGTTGTCTAGAAACTCCATAAAAATACACAAACAATCGGATACTTACCTTTAAAATTTTCTAACCATGCAATTCTCAAGGTATTGGTAATTAGACAGTTTGATGTTTTGCAGCTAACAGAAATAGCGATTTTGGTAATGTATTTGTGTTCATGCTTGCATTTTTTTATGTAAACTTATTTTAGGACAAGTTAATAGGAAAGGGATCGGTTTAGCTTGGCTTTTGGTAAGAAAAATTTGGCAAAAATGATAAAAAAAACACTTTTTGAGGAACATGTGCAAAATAAATTTGGTTTAAGTGCTTAATTCATAATATTTTCGCACAAATGAAAATAGATTGCCACGCCCACATTATGCCCGAAACTTGGCCCGATTTAAAATACAAGTTTGGCTACGGTGGATTTATTCATTTGCAACATGATAAAAAAACAAACACGGCCGATATGTTGAGGGATGACGGCAAGTTTTTTAGAAAAGTGGAACAAAATTGTTTTAATCCAGAGGCCATTCTTTGGGATATGTCTGCCAACAATGTTGATAAAATGGTGCTTTGCACGGTACCCGTTTTGTTCAATTATTGGGCAAAACCGAAAGACGCTGCTTGGTGGTCGGCTTTTTTAAACGATCATATAGCAAAGGTTCAGAATGATTTTCCAGATAAATTTATAGCCATGGGCACCTTGCCAATGCAAGATATTCCTTTGGCCATTAAAGAATTGGAGAGATTGAAAACCATCGGTATCAAAGGAGTTGAAATTGGCTCAAATATCAATAATTTAAACTTGGATGACGATTCTTTTTTGCCTTTTTATGCAGCTTTAGAGAGTTTGGACATTGCGTTGTTTGTGCATCCATGGGAGATGATGGGAGAGGAGGTTACCCAAAAATTTTGGTTGCCATGGCTTGTGGGCATGCCTGCGGAAACAAGTAGAGCAATTTGTTCTATGATTTTTGGCGGTATTTTTGATAAGTTCCCTAAACTTAGGGTAATGTTTGCACATGCCGGAGGTTCTTTTCCTTTCACAATTGGCCGCATTGCCCACGGTTGGAATGTTCGCCCCGATTTGGTGAATTTGAACAATATAAAAAATCCTATTGATTATATCGGTAAGTTTTGGGTAGATGGCATAACGCACGACACCAAAGCTTTTGATTATTTATTAGATATGTTTGGAGCCGATAAAATATGCTATGGCACAGATTATCCTTTTCCGCTGGGTGATTTGGAACATGGAAAATTTATAGAAACCAATCTCCATATCTCTGAATCAGACAAAACAAAGATTTTTAGCGAATCGATAAAAACATTTTTAAACATATAAATGCTTCTCATTTCTAGCGCAACTAACCCAAAGTTTAAATCTTTATTAGATTTAGAAAAATCGAAGTCCAGAAAACAACACGGATTGGCTTTGGTGGAGGGCGAAAAAGAAATTGAAATGGCATTGGCGGGGGGCTATGTTTTTCAGTCTGTTTATGTGGTTCAGAAACTACATGACCCCCGTTTGTTGGATTTAATCAAAGAAAAAAATATTGATTTGCAAGTTTATGAACTCACGCAAGATTTGTTTTCAAAATTGAGTTACCGAGAAACCACAGGTGGTATTGTTGCGGTTGTAAAAACCCAATTACATTCAATTGCAGATTTGCCTGTAAAAGAAAATGGTTTGTATTTGGTTGTAGAAGGGGTGGAGAAACCCGGCAATTTAGGTGCCATTTTAAGAACCGCAGATGCCAGTGGTGTTGATGGCGTTATTTGTTGCAATTTGCCTTCGGATATATACAATCCAAATGTGATAAGAAGCAGTTTGGGAACGGTGTTTACGGTGGACATTGCAGTTAGTTCTAATCAAGAAGCCATTGAATGGCTGAAAAATAATAAGATTACTGTTTTTTGCACAGATTTAAAAGGCGCAGAAAACTATTATTTAAAAGATTTCACAAAATCATCCGCCATTGTTGTAGGCACAGAGGCAACGGGTGTGAGCAAGGAATGGATAGATTCAACGGATAACATTATAAAAATACCAATGTTAGGCAAAATAGACAGCATGAATGTT
>JBDNIM010000020.1:0-1901 GCA_041688295.1 Bacteroidia bacterium | reverse complement strand
TTGTTTGCTTTTCAATTTTTCCACATTTGTGTTATTCAAAGAGAATAAAGCATTTTCTGACGCAGAAAACATTGCCGAAAAACTTATTAAAACTAATATTCCTAATAAGTGAGGAATATAATCGATAATATTAAAACTACTTTGAAAAAGCTGCAAAATAGGGGGATAAGGATCGTCTGGACTCATGTTTTAAGTTAAAAATTTATAAAATATCTTCTAGAGAATTGTCAATGCCTTCCAGTTCATTGTTCGATTTATTTTCCATATTTGGAGGCGAAGAAATTACCTGAAATTGAAGCGCTCTGATTTTTACATTGCTCTTTTTTACCCCATCTTTATCCACCCAAGTTTCATTTTTTAGTTTTCCTTCAATAAATACAGTTCGGCCTTTTTTTAAAACTTTTTCTGCATTTTTTGCCAAAGCATCCCACATTTCTATTTGATGCCAATCTGTTTGTTCAACTTTTTGACCATTTTTATCCAAAAATACTTCATTAGTTGCCATGCTAAAATTAGCCACAACTCTTTGATTGTCAAAATACTTAACTTCTGGGTCTTTGCCCAGTCTTCCTAATAAAAACACTTTGTTTACCATTTCAAAAAATAAAATAAATTTATACTACAACTGATGTTGCAAAGATACTAATATTTTTTCTATCAAACTTGGAATCGGTAATTTTTTATAAGTTTCATTATCAACCCATTGCATATTAGCGGTTTCAAAAATGTTTTTTGCCGTTATTTCTATTATCCATATTTTTGCATGAATTTGTTGGTGTGTCAATTGGTGCTTATATGTTTCATTGTGTTCAATAAGATTAAATTGCTCTGATTTTAGCAATTTTGTAAACATATTTTTTAATGTTTTTTTATCAATATTTTCAATGCTTTCTATCAATGGTAATTGAAATAGATTCTGCCAAATATCTTTTTCGGTTCTTTTTTCCATCAAAAATAAGTTGTTTTTTTTAATTAATAAATAATTAAAATACCTATTTTTAATAGATTTTATTTTTGATTTTACAGGATAAGCAGATATTTTTTCTGTTTTAAAAGCGATACATTGCAACCTTACAGCACAAATTTCACATCTAGGATTTTGTGGTTTGCAAATAATGGCACCCATTTCCATTATGGCATTGTTAAAAATTGCAGGATTTTGACCTTCAATCATAAGGTTTAAGATATCTAAAAATAAGGTTCTGTTTTTAGCAACATCAATTGGTGCGTCAATCCCATAAAGCCTTGAAATAAACCTAAATACATTTCCATCTAAAACAGGATAAGCTTGGTTAAAGGCAAAGGACGCAATTGCAGAGGCCGTGTATTGCCCAATTCCAGATAATTTTAATATTTGATTATAATCTGTTGGAAAAGAGCCATTAAAATCATTTTTTATGGTTTTTGCGGTTTTTAGCAAGTTTCTTGCCCTCGAATAATAGCCCAATCCTTGCCAAAGTTTCAAAACTTCCTCTTCATTAGCATCCGCAAGATGAAAAATTGTAGGATATTTTAAAATAAATTTTTCGTAATACGAAATACCCTGAACCACTTGTGTTTGCTGCAAAATAATCTCAGAAAGCCATATTTTATATGGGTCGTTTGTTACCCTCCAAGGCAATGGTCTAAAATTTATTTCGTACCAATTAATAATTTCAAAAACAATTTGCATAGTTTTGCGTTTTTAAAAAGAAAAAATAGTAAACATTTTAAACATTATGACAAAAGCAGAAATTATAAGCCAAATCTCAGAAAATTCAGGAATTGAAAAAGTAGTTGTTGGAGAAACAATGGAGCAGTTTTTTAGAATTATGAAGGATAACATGTCAAAGGGCGAAAATATATATTTTCGAGGATTTGGCAGCTTTATTTTACAAAAAAGAGCAAAAAAAATTGCAAGA
>JBDNIM010000183.1:0-1333 GCA_041688295.1 Bacteroidia bacterium | reverse complement strand
CAACAATTTGTTAATGGTGGAATGGTCAATGATTGATTGTGGAATGGTCATGATGGCAAATAATCGGGTCAAGAAAAACCGATATGCTTTCATGATACCTTTGATTTAGATATTTAATTTTAACAAAAAGGGCATGAATTATAAAAAAGGAAATGCGTCTATCAAAAATTGAAAGTTAAAACCTTAAAATACTATTTCCTCCCCAAAAATGTTTAGTAATTATTCGTTTTATTCAAAAATATTTTTATTAAATCCATTAATTTTTCCATTATTTTTGCAATGAAATGAAGTATCTTTTTCTAATTCCATTATTTTTTTTATACAATCAGACCAATGCGCAAGGTTGCAGCGATGCTGGTTTTTGTACCATTAACAGTTTTAAACCTGGCAGCACAGACAGCAACAAAGCCTTAAAAAACCAATTTAAAATAGGCGCTTTTTATGGCAATGCAGACAATTCTATTAGCGTTTATGGCAACTATTTAGAGTTCAATCGACAATTAAATAAAAGCTTTGGTATCGACCTAAAACTGACAACCTTGGCACAAAACGGAAACGGAATTTCAACATTTGGCCTTTCGGATGCTTTTATAAATGCAAATTACCGTGCAAATGAAAAAGTTAGAATCACATTAGGCGCAAAATTACCTTTAACAAATGCCAACAATTTTAAAAATGGTTTGCCATTGCCAATGGATTATCAAAGCAGCCTCGGAACTTTTGACTTAATTTTTGGGCTTGGTTATGAAATTAAAAAAATACAAATTGTGGCTGCCATTCAGCAACCATTAACTCAAAATAAAAATCAGTTTTTATCTAGTAATTATCCCATCAATTCTAATCTTAAAGATTTTCAATCAACAAATAGATTTATTAGAAGTGGCGATGTTTTGTTAAGGGTTTCTTATCCAATTGAAATTGGCTCAAAGCTAAGATTAACACCAAGTATATTGCCAATTTATCATTTAGCGAACGACAAATTTGTGAATGAATTAAATATTGAAAGAGAAATAATTGGCTCAAAAGGATTAACATTAAATGGCAATATTTATTTGGATTATGAAATAAATACGAAAAATATTTTACAATTAAACATTGGAATGCCATTTATTGTTAGGAAGGCCAGACCAGACGGATTGACAAGAAGTATTATTGCAAATATAGAATACAGAATAAAATTTTAAAATATCTGCAAAATTGCAAAAATACGGCCTAGAAATGATTATGAAAATTAATCAAGTAAAAGGCACGAATGCTAATTAGGAAAATTTTGGGCAAGAAGGCGACCATGAAAAACTTGAAAAATTATTGAGGCCGATAGTTAAATAAATGT
>JBDNIM010000182.1:0-1702 GCA_041688295.1 Bacteroidia bacterium | reverse complement strand
CAATCATCGCATCTGTATAAAAATTGCCTGGAGATATTGTTGTTATGGCTCCATTTCTGCAACATTGGCTCACTTGCATCTTTATTTTGCAACACCCAGCATCTTTCAATGCTTTAAAAGGAGCCACATTAAAATCAACTATGGCTTCAAAGACATGTTCCTCGATTCCTTCTCCTGCTGTCTGATTTTCAGGATTACACGGTGCTGTTCCTGAACTGCAATTGGGTGTAATGTCGTTAATCGCAACTCTAGTGTAGTTGAGACTTGTACTATTTGAACCATCTTCACAAAAAATAGTTATGCTTGGATTATTAAAAGGAATCCCTGTACAATCTCTGTAAATCTTTAATGTTACTTTATATCTGCCGGGCGAAATGCATTCATAAGAAATGTCCCCACCCATCATGTGGGTGGCGTTTGCATTGTTAAAAAACAAAGAGGCAAACACAATTAAAATTATTTTATATATTTTTTTCATATTGTATATTTTTTTATTCTACGATTATTTTAAAGCTGAAATTATTGTTTAGATCTCTTGATTTTATTAGGTACATCCCAGGTTTTAAATAGTGGGGTAAATTAATACTATTTTTTGTTTCGTCCAAATTAAATTCTAACACTCTACGACCCATTAAATCATAAAGAATATAGAACTGAGTCATTTTAATATTTCCAGAAAAAGTGATTTTCTCTCCTGAATTTAAAATATTTGGATAGAAACTAAATTTATTATTAATATTTTGCACATTTTGTGTAATGTCTAAAACATTTTGAATTTTTAAGGCATTGTTTAATTTTTTGCAAGTGCTATCCATTTGTTGTATGTCAAATTTATTAGATTCAACAGAGAAAAACACACATTCAAAAGCTGCTGCGGTGTTTGATGGCAAAACAATTGGCTCGAAATTTAAAACACCTTGTCTTTTTCCAGAAGTGTTTCCAACAGATTCTTCGCTCCACAATAAATTACTGTTGTTGTTGTCTGTATTAAAAGGGTAAACAAATTTAGCAACTCCGTTTCCATCAACTCCATTGCTTCCATAACTCATGTTACTGTTATTTTTCCATTTGGCTTGCTGATAGTTTTGAAAATGCAAAGAAACAGAAGGCAAACCGTTGATGGCATCATTGTCGTTGTTGAAATAAATTGTTGATGATACGGGTCTATTAATTGTCATACACCCTAAAGACACAAGTTTGTTAGAGAATGTTGCCTCGCTTGTATCATTATATGCAAAAAAAACATTGTTTTTTATATCTGTACCTAAAAACTCGTTGTTAATGATACCAATTTTAAAATTAATGACTTGAGAAAATCTAAAATTATTGTAATTGTTATTCGAGCGATTAAAAACATAGTATTTAATAAGGATAGCATCTTTCAAAACTGAATCTTTGGAATTAAATTTGTACATTAATGTATGCAACTCGATACCTAATGGCAATGCCCCCGACAAATCATGGGGCCCATGAACATCATTTGCAATAGAATAAAGCAATTGGTCGCCTTTGAAATAAGGATAATCTCCTTGCGCGGGCTGATAAACCTGGTCGTTTGTTTGATAATCGACAAATGGGGCAAGTATTTTTGCAAAAGGCGGATTTGCATTTGCAGGCCAGTTTCTCATATTGTCGGGTAGATAATAATTTTGCTTGTTGAAATTGGATTTATGACTTTCTACTTCTGCTTTAGTAATTTTAT
>JBDNIM010000181.1:0-5857 GCA_041688295.1 Bacteroidia bacterium | reverse complement strand
TCGCATGCCATAGACATAACATCCGACCACAAAGCGGGCGAACAAGAAAAAGAAATACTTAAAGGAATTGTTAATTTTGGAAACAAAACTGTGCGACAAATTATGAAAGGAAGAATGGATGTAACAGCCATTGACATTAATTTAAGCTTTCAAGAAATGTTAGATAAAGTGAATGAATGGGGCTACAGCCGTTTTCCTGTTTATGATGATAATTTTGATAATATTTCGGGTGTTTTAAACATTAAAGAAATTTTACCTTACATTAACGAATCGCCTACCTTTAATTGGAGCAAGCTGCTTAAGCCGGCTTTTTATGTGCCAGACAATAAAAGAATTGACCATTTACTTTCAGAGTTTCAAGAAGAAAGGAATCATTTGGCAATTGTTGTAGACGAATATGGTGGAAAACTTGGTATTGTTACAATGGAAGATATTTTAGAGGAAATATTTGGCGAAATTAATGATGAATTTGACGATGAACAAGCAGATCATAGTAAAATAGACGACAATACTTTTATTGTTGAAGGCAAACTTTTAATCAATGATTTTTGCAAGTTTTCTGAAACAGAAGATGATTTTTTTGATGAAATAAAAGGCGAAACTGAAACAGTTGCTGGCATGGTTATGGAGATTGCTGGAAAAATTCCTAAAAAAAATGACATCATAATATTTCAAAACTATAGTTTTAACATTGAATCTGTTGACAATAGAAGGATAAACAGAATTAAAATTTCAATTCAACGATAAATGAAGCCTTTTTTTATTATTTGCTTAACTATTTTACTAAACGCTTGTGGCGGAAACGAATATACACCAAAACCGCACGCCTATCCACGCGCATATTTGCCAAAAAAACAATATTATAATTTTGATACTTCTGCGCCATATTCTTTTCAAATTCCAACCTATTCTGTTATTAGAGAATATTCCGCTGAGAACAAAAAACATCCATATTGGTATAATATTTACTACCTCCCTTTTAATGCAACTTTACATCTAAGCTATTTAGATTTTAAAACAAGAATAGAATTTGACGATCTTTTTAATGACACAAGAAAACTGGTTTATAAACATGATATTAAAGCTGAAGAGATTGATGAAATCGAAATTCATAATCAAAAAGCAGATTTCACAGGTATTATTTACGAATTGAAAGGAAATACAGCCACCAATTTGAATTTTTATGTTAGCGATGGCAAAAAACATTTTTTAAGAGGCGCTTTATATTTTAATAATCAAACAAAAATGGACAGCATTCAGCCCTATTTTGATTATTTAAAAACCGATGTTATTCATTTGATTAACACAATTAAATGGAAAGAAATTAAAAATTAAAAGCACAAACAATTTTAGTTTTTAATTGTCAATTCAATTCAACCAAAAAGACTTAATTTTGCACCAACAGTCAATATATAATGACAGAAAAATTTAAATTAGATTCCATTGAATCTGCAATTGCAGATATAAAAGCAGGAAAACTTATTATTGTAGTAGATGACGAGGACAGAGAAAACGAAGGCGATTTTTTAACAGCTGCTGCAAATATCACCCCAGAAATGGTAAATTTCATGGCTAAAGAAGGCCGTGGATTAATATGTGTTCCTATTTTGCCCGAAAGATGTCTAGAATTAGGACTTGATATGATGGTGAGTTCAAACGACTCGATGTATGAAACACCTTTCACAATCTCTGTTGATTTGAAAGGACATGGCACAACAACTGGAATTTCTGCATCGGACAGAAGCAAAACCATTCAAGCAATAATAAATAAAGATACCAAAGCTTTTGACTTAGCAAAACCAGGACACATTTTCCCTTTAAAAGCACAAAAAGAAGGTGTTTTAAAAAGAGCTGGACACACTGAGGCTGCAATAGATTTTGCTCGACTTGCTGGATTTGAGCCAGCAGGTTGCATTGTTGAAATTTTAAAAGAAGATGGCGAAATGGCTCGTTTACCTGAGTTGATGGTAATTGCCAAAAAATTTGATCTTAAAATTGTTTCTATTGAAGATTTAATAAAATACAGAATTGAAAACGAAAGCCATGTTACCAGAGAAATAAAGATAAATATGCCCACTTCTTATGGCGATTTTGAATTATTAGCCTATTCGCAAATAAACGATGGAACACAGCATTTAGTTATCAGTAAGGGCAATTGGGATAAAAACGAACCCATTCTTGTGCGTGTGCATAGCAGCTGCATGACAGGCGATATATTTGGAAGTTGCCGATGCGATTGTGGCGAGCAATTAAAAACTGCCATGCAAATGATTGAAAAAGAAGGAAAAGGTGTAATTATATACATGAATCAAGAAGGAAGAGGCATTGGATTATTAAATAAACTAAAAGCTTATAAACTTCAAGAGGAAGGTTTTGACACTGTTGATGCTAACATAGAACTTGGTTTTAAGATGGATGAGAGAGATTATGGAATTGGAGCACAAATTCTTAGAGATTTGGGGGTTTCAAAAATGAAATTGATGAGTAATAATCCTAAAAAAAGAACAGGACTAATTGGTTATGGTTTAGAAATTGTAGAAAATATCCCATTAATATCAAAACCAAATCAACATAATCAAGCTTATTTAAAAACCAAGAAAGAAAAAATGGGCCACGAAATTTAATTTCTAAAAGCCTACTATTTTCTTAAATTACTGATACAAATTAAATATTCCAAAATCGGTGGCGGTCCATAAACAAGCTTTCTGGCCTGCGGCTTTTAGTGCGTCATTTGCCCAAGTGTTGCAGGTTTGAAATAAATGATAGCGACCCACTGCATTATAAAACACATCATTATTTCCATAAACAGCCGTTGTTTCAATAAAATGAGATTGCTGCAAATTGTTGAGTAGCAAGGTGTTTTTAATAAAACCCACCAGTTTAAGATATTGGGCTTTGTCTATAAAAAGTCTTTTTGTTTGAATATTTTCTACTAATGAATCATAAAAAGTAGCATGAATGGCTGTTTCACTCAGGCCAAAAGCGGCATTAAAGGCTGTAGAAACTTTCAAATCTGCCCAAGTTGGTGTTTCTAAATAAAAACCTTTGTTGCCCCACCCTATTCCAACATATTTATACGAATCGTGTTTTGATAGCGTGTTTTTAGAACTGATTAAGCCATTCCAATCAAATACATCGTTTTTAATAGGAACAACAATATCTGTGTGAACGCCATTTGTTTTTATAAATATTTCTATTTCAGAATTGTTTGACTCTAATCTATCAATCGAAATTTTAGGAATAAAATAAACAGCTGCACCATAAATAAGAATAAACAAAAACACAAAAGCGAGACTTTTAGCCGTTATTTTCAATATTCGTTTACCTAGATTAGACATAAATGATATGCAAAAGTAAAATTAAAAATTAAGATTTAAACCAAACTTATCTATAAAAAATGAATTTTATCTATTTAGTTGATTATTATAAATTTTTTAAAGAATAAAATCAGTAGTTTTGCACCTCATTTAGATTCTATATAACAAAACATGCAACAACTTATCATGGCTGCCCAATTAATAGCAGCTTTCTCTATTCTTGTAACCCTTCACGAACTTGGCCACTATTTAGCTGCAAGAATGTTTGGAATAAAAGTAGAAAAATTCTACCTTTTCTTTGATGCTTGGGGTTTCAAATTATTTAAGTTTAAAAAAGGAGATACTGAATATGGTATTGGTTGGTTGCCTTTGGGTGGATATGTGAAAATTGCTGGAATGATGGACGAAAGCATAGACACCGAGGCATTGAAAAAAGCACCAGAACCTTGGGAATTCAGAAGCAAACCGGCTTGGCAAAGACTAATTGTTATGTTGGGTGGAATTATCGTAAATATTATTTTAGGATTCACAATTTTTATTCTACACACTTGGTATTATGGGGAAAGCAAATTGCCGATTAACGAAGTGAAAAATGGTATTCATGCTTTGGAAGTTGGTGAATCTATTGGGTTGAAGGATGGCGACAAATTGGTAGGCATTAATGGCACACCTGTCAAATATTTTGAGGATTTAAAAGCCCCTTCTGTTTTTTTGAATGAAGGCAATTATTACAACATTATTAGAAACGGTAGCGAAATGAGGGTGGATATTCCATCAAATATTATTGATAAAATTTCGGATAAAAAGAATAGTTTCTTTGAATTGGTTGCAGATTGTAAGGTGGACAGCGTTTTGCCAAATAAGTTGGCGGCTGAAATGGGTTTAAAGAAAAATGATGTTATTTTAGCACTAAATGACACGGCTATTACCTATTTCCATCAGTTTCAAGAACGCATTGTAAACTATGCCAAAAAAGATATTTCTATTTTAGTTTTAAGAAACAATGACACTTTAAATTTAAAAACCACACTTGGCGAAGAGGCTATGTTAGGCTTTGCAATTGCCAATCCATATCAAAACTCTTTTGAGAACTTTGACTATTCGTTCGCATCTTCGTTTCCGAAGGGAATACAAAGGGCCAACCAAACTTTGGTTGACAATGTTAAAGGATTAAAAAAATTAGTGTCAGGCGAAATAGACCCTAGACAATCTATTCAAAGCCCGATTGGTATTGCCACAATGTTTGGCTCACAATGGATTTGGGAAAGATTCTGGATTTTAACTGGTTTGTTATCTTTGGTTTTAGCAATCATGAACCTATTGCCAATTCCGGCATTAGACGGTGGGCATGTGGTGTTTTTACTTGTAGAAATGATTAAAGGAAAACCTCTTAGCGAAAAATTCATGCAAGTGATGCAGGTAATTGGTATGGTAATTTTATTCTCGTTAATGGTCTTTGCCTTTGGCAACGATTTGTTCAAAATCTTTTTTAAATAATAAGTTTTTAAGCTTTGGAAACACCTGATTTAAGCAATTACTTTTCTTTTTATAGTCTTCCTTTGGCCTATGAAATTGAAATGAGTAAACTAAAACAGGCCTATTTAGTTAAGAGTAAATTGTTTCATCCTGATTTGTTTCAAGCCGAACCCGAAATGCAAATTACGGCAATAACAGTATCTTCTTTTAATAACAAAGCTTACAAAGTTCTGAAAAATAATATCAACAGAGCGCAATAGCTCATTGATGTGCTAAACCCCGATGCTCAAGTTAAAGAGAATCTTCCACAAATGTTTTTGATGGAAATGTTAGACCTCAACGAAACCATTGATGAAATAGAAAACGATGTTGAAAAGAAAGCATCTATTACTTCAATAATAGAAAACAGAAAAGAGGAGATTGAATCTAATATTGAAACAATGGCAATCAATTTGGAATATAAAAATCTGCAAACAGAGCTTTTGAAACACAAGTATTTAGTTAGATTGGAAGAACGGGTTCAACTCTATTAGTATTAGAAATAAGAGTTTTTGACAAAAGAAATTGTTTATGGCAAAACTTTCCTTTTTATTTTAACCCCCCCTGTTTTTTAAACATCGCTTCCCTCCTTTTCAGAAATGGCGTGGCTTTCTTGCCATAGTTTTTTTAGGTAGGCATTGGCTTGCTCTAATTTTTCGTTGTTCATTGTTTTTAAAAACTCCGTTGGCAATTCCGTATAAGCAGGTTTTTTCAGGCTTCGCAAAGGGTGATTGGACTGTATTGAAAAGCATATTCGGCATTGTTCACCCAAAATCGGCTCTTTTTACATTGAGAGGCTTTCCGGCTGCATTGAGCAACCTTATTTTCACATAAAAACCCAATCCTTTTGCATTGAGAGTCTATCCTTCTACATGGAGAGGTTATCTTTTTATATTGAGAGGTCATATTTTTTCATAGATGGGCTATCCGGCTGCATTGAGAGGATGTCTTTTTACATCGAGGGTCTATCTTTTTAAATTGAGAGGTCAATTTGCTAAATAGAGAATTTGTTTATTTTCATTGAG
>JBDNIM010000180.1:0-1571 GCA_041688295.1 Bacteroidia bacterium | reverse complement strand
TTTTTGGTCTAATGTGCTGCCAAAGGAGAAAAATAAACTGGTCTGATTTAGTGGTTTTTGCTTCGCTATCATGTTAAATTATTTGCAAGGATTATGTCGTAAAAATAACGAATCTTGCAGATAAACAACAAACAAATTATGCACAATTAGTTGACTTATAAAGTTTTATGTGCTTTTTAAGGGACGACTATTTATATATGCGAACTACATCTGATAAACGCATATTAATTGGAGGCAGAGACGAAGATTTTTGTAATCCAGCAAAGCGAGATAAATTAATAGAAAAAAAGAAAAAACAATTGGTAAAAGATTTTAAAAAAATATTTCCAGCTATTGAATTTATTCCAGAATTTACATGGACAGGCACTTTTGGCGAAACTAAAGATGGCCTTCCATTCATTGGTTCATACGCGCCATTGCCAAATAGCTATTTTGCATTAGGATTTGGAGGAAACGGCATAACATTTAGTGTTATTGCAGCGCAAATAATAACAGATTTAATTGAAGGTAAAGAAAATAAAGATGCTTCTATTTTTTCTTTTGATCGTGTTTAGAAAAAAAGTTTTAAAATCAATATCAAAAATGTCCAACTTTTCAACTCAAGTTATAGGCGTAATTGCAGGGTGTATTACATCAGCTTCAATGATTCCTCAACTCTTTAAATTAGTTAAAAAAAAGAGGCGAAAAATATTTCTATTTACATGATAATTTTATTATTGATTGGGGTAGGATTATGGGCTTTTTATTGTTATTTAAAAAAAGACATTCCAATCATAGCAACGAACTGTTTTTCTTTTACTATAAATTTTATCTTACTTATTTTAGCCATTAAATATAAAAGTAATCGCCAAAAATCATCTTAAAATATTAATTTAAAATGTGTTAATAATGGAATATACCTAATTTATCCTGCCACCACCTTTCTATTACTTTTGATTTTATAATCCTTTATTAATGTCTTGCTTATATTTTGTCTATTAATATAATCAATTTTATTTGCACCTATGGATAGTATAGTTAGGCTTGCTGATGTTAGGCATTAATGTTCTTTACTTTTTCTCAAGATACTTGTCATAGTAAAATCTATCAATTTTGCTGTTATAAAATAAGACAAAAAACACCCAAAAAAATTTTACGAAATAAAGTCCAACTCACATTATAAAAAACATGCTATTATAAATGTCAAATTAAAATATTCAAGCAATTGTGTAATTTTTTTCATTAATGATGTAACATATCATTTAATTTTCTATTGTTTATTTGCATTAATAAAAAATCAATACAAATTATGTTTCATCATGCAAAAGAACTTCAATTCAATGCAAGGGTTTCTAAGCCAGACCCTCGTTTTGCTAAATTATTATTAGAACAATTTGGCGGGCCAAACGGAGAATTAAAAGCAGCAATGCAATATTTTGTTCAAGCCTTCGGATGCCGAAAACCACATCCAGATAAATACGATATGCTAATGGATATCGCTACGGAAGAATTTAGTCATTTAGAAATTGTGGGTGCCACTATTCAGATGCTATTAACGGGCGTAAATGGGGAATTAAAAAATGCTGCTGATG
>JBDNIM010000179.1:0-5792 GCA_041688295.1 Bacteroidia bacterium | reverse complement strand
TTCATGCCTTTGTACCAGAATGCCTTGCTCAATGTGCTGTCATTGTTAATCGAAATTTGAAAAAAGGAGTCGGCTTTTGAAAAATAATTTTGTTTGTGCAAGGAAAAACCAATGTATGTGTATAACAAATAATTGCGATTGTCTTTTGCCAATGCAGATAGATAAAACCTTTCGGCACCCTTAAAATTTCCTTAATTCATTGCTTGGTTGCCCATTGCCACAAGATTATTGTTGTCTTGTGCCTTTAATTGAAATATTAAAACGAGTGTTAAAAATAAAAACAAGTTCTTCATGTTTTTTTTATTTTAAAAATTGGAGTTCCAATGATTGCTTTTTTGGAAGAATGTAAAAAGAGGAAATCTTGAAAAGGTATTATTTAATTAGTAAAGAACCATTACATTGCCTTTTTCTTCATTTCTAATTTCATTGGCGCCAACAAATTGTATCCTGTAATAGTAAAGACCTTGTTCCACAAGTTTTCCCTTAAATTTTCCATCCCATCCATCTTTTGGAATGCCTGTTTCATATAAAATTTCGCCCCAACGATTGAAAACAATAAATTTATATTCTAAAGCAAAAGCCAAACCAGTTGGTTTAAATGTCTCATTAATATTATCTTCATTAGGCGAAAAGGCTGTTGGAACATAATAAATCACATCGGGCATAATAAATATGGTCTTAATAATTGTGTCTGTGCAACCAAAATTATTAGAAACCGCTAAAACAGTTTTTTGGGTTAATGTATCGTTATAAAATAACAAAGGGTTTTGGTCTGATGAAACACCCATGCTGCCAAAACTCCAATTCCAAGAGGTGGCATCTGCCGATGATAGGTTGTTGTATTGCACATCCACTTCATTTTCCCAAGACCTAAGTTTTGTATATGAAAAATTAGCAACAGGATTGGGATTAACAATTGCTGCACCAAGAATTGAAAGTGTATCAATACACCCTTGGTCTGTTATGGCAATTAATCTTACATCATAGTTTTGCACTTCCCTATATCTATGTTTAGGCGCTATTAAATTAGAAACACGACCATTTCCAAAAATCCATTTCCATGTAATAATGCTTCCTGAAGCAATGCTTGTATTATTAATAAATTCACTTGAATCGCCTAGGCAAACAGCGTCAACGAGAAAGTCAATATTAGGGTTCGGTTTCACAGACACCATTCTGCTTGTTGTGTCCGTGCATCCTCTATCTGATGTTACTTTTAAAATTACTTTGAAATCACCTGATATCGTATAATTGTAGTTTGGCGGGTTTCTGTTTACAATAGAATCGCCATCTCCATAATAAAATTTATGCTCGGCAATAGTCCCTTTTGAGACTGAAGAACTGTTTGTAAATCTAATTGAATTGTTTTTAAAGCAAGTTGTTTTTGGCGACAAACTAAAAATTGCTGTAGGCATTTCATACAAATAAACCTTATTTGAGGTAGAATCTAAGCATCCTCTGTCTGACAATACAGTCAAAGAAACTCTGAAAGAATCGGCTCGGCTGTAAAGTTTATTAGGCGCAGCTATTGATGAAGTTGTATTGTCTCCAAATTTCCAAGCTGTAGAATTAATTGTTCCAGTCGCAACGGTTGAAGTTGAATTAAAATTGAAGGAATGGTCTTTAAAACATTGCCTATCATCATCGGTAGTAAACGAAGCTACAGGCATAGGATGAACAATTACATTTTTTGTAACAGTATCGCTACATCCACCTAGGTTTGTTCGAGAAATTAAACTAACAGTAAAAGTATTTGCGTTGGCATAAGTTTTTTGGGCAGTGGTGGAGTTAACCAAAGAGTCTCCATCGCCATAAAACCATTTATGATTCATTGTTGCGCCACCCGCAACGGTTGTTTTTTGATTAAATTGAAAGTCATTATTTCGCAAACAAGTGTTGTCGTAATTTAGGTCAAAATCAGCAACAGGCATACCCAAAACCCTTAGTGTTCTTGAGGCAGTGTCCAAACAACCATTATTTGTTGTGCTAAACAATCTAACGGTATATACTTGCGCATTGGTATAACTTTGAGAAGCAGTTGGCACATTTCCAGCAACATTTCCATTACCAAATGTCCACGAAAGCGTGTAGGTGCCATATTTTACAGAAACAGTCGAATTAAAATTGAAGACATTATTTGCTCTACATTGTAAATTATTATCGATGGTGAAATTAGTTACAGATTTTGGATGAATCGTAACATTTTTACTTGCAGTGTCGGTACAACCTTTGTCGCTGTAAGAAACCATCATTATGCTGTAAGTGGTGTCTTTGTTAAATCTTTTAGTTGCGGGAGTTAGGGGAGAAAGAAAACCAGAACTTGTGTTGTCGCCATAAAAAAAGCGATTAGAAAATGATCCAACAGAAATAAAAGTATTATTAGAAAAATCGAATTTATTATTGTTTATACATTGTTCATCGTCATTAATTAGGAAATCTGCACTTGGATGCGGATAAGTTGTTACATTTAAAATGCCAGTATCTCTGCATCCATTTTCTGCTTCTATCGCAAGCTTTACATTAAATACATCCTCTGTTAAATAGGCGTGTGAATGGTTTAAAGAATTGTTTACAATTGTTCCGTCCCCCAAATCCCATTTATTGGCTCTCAGAATGCCAAAATTATTCGTTGAATTATCAACAAAATTAAATTGATTGCCTCTAAAACATTGGTCTGCATTGTTGATACCAATACTAACAAAGGGCATAGGCAAAATTTCGATATTTTTAGCAATGCTATCAATACAATTAAAATTAGTGGTTATTTTCAGTTTAACAGAAAATGTTCCATTATTTGCAAAAGAGTGTTCAATATCATCAACATCAATATATTTTGTGGATGGGCTAACTGACCATAATCTAACATAAGTGCCACTTGTAACTGTAGTCGTAGAACTTGCTTGTAATAAATTATTTTTAAAACACAATGTGTCATCATTTATTGCAAAATCGACAACTGGCGAAGGTCTGATAATAATAGAAGTAGTTGCAGAATCCAAACAACCTTTATTAGAAACCGACACCAACTTTATAGTATAATTGCCATCCGAAAGATAATTGTGTGCCACAGAATCTGAGTTGAGTCGTGTGCTTGCATCGCCAAAGCTCCAATTGCTAACCATCGTTCCTGAGGCTATTGTTGAGATGGACTTAAAACGATGCAAATTATTTTTGAAGCAAAGTTCCATATCAAAATTTCTGATGATACTTCTTGGCATCGGATCAACATTTATTACTCTAAAAACTGTATCTCCACAAGCATCATCCAAATCATCAGTTAAAGTAATCAAGCTTATTGTTCTTGTGCCATTTGTAGCATAGGATTTATGCGCAGAATCAACTGAATTTCTCAAATCTCCGCCTGTTAAGTTCCAATAGTTAAGCAAAGGTAATCCATTTCCAATTGTTGAGGTGGATTGAAATATAAACTTATTGCCAACTCGGCATTGGTCAGAATCATTAATATTAATTCCGGCAATAGGGTGTTCATTTACTAGAGCGCCTATAAATGCAGTGTCAATGCACCCATTTGAGTGTCGATTAATTTGTCGAACCTGATAAATTCCGGTTGTTGTAAAAACTTTTACCAAACTATCAACATTTGTAATCGCTGATGTTCCGTCTCCAAATAACCAACTTTTAAAAGTGATTGACCCATCAAAAATTTCTGAAGTAGATTTTAATTTAAATGAGTTGCCTCGCAAACATTGAATATCATCATCAAATTGGGCAGAAACTCTAATGGACTCTTTAATATTTACTCTTTTAGAAATAGAATCCTTACAGCCTAAATTGCTTTTTACAGTTAGTCGTGGATAATAAAAATATAAAAATGTATTATATCGGTGACTCTCAGTATTAATAATGGCAGTATCTAACCCACCATCTCGCCAATTCCAGTAAAAAGAATCAATTGTTCCAGAACCAATGGTTGAAGTGGATGTAAAATTATATCTATTGCGGTTAAAACATTGGCTGTCATTTAAAAAAGTAAAATTAGGATTTGGTTTTGGCAATATGGTTAAAGTTGCTGTAGAAACAAATGTAAGAGAGGGGTTGCTAGAACGGATTCTTATTCTAAAATTAGCACTTGGCAGCAATGATTTTGGCAATTCGGCTAAAAATGAGTCAATTGTTGTCCCATTTTTAGCACCAAGCGTTGTAAGTGTTCCAAAAGTGCCTGCTCCGTTTGATAATTCTACATTAAAAGTATTGCCTGCACCAAAAGTTCCCGTTCTTGTTGTTGTTATTAAAATAGTTGTGCCAGGACAAGCCGTTTTTGGATTGAAATCTATTGTTAAAGTTTGTGCACTAATTGTGGTTATGAAAAATGCAGAAACAATTAGGTTTAGAAGTTTTTTAATCATCATTTACTCTTTTTTTGTTGGATAAGTTAGTTTAATCCACGAAATTAACACATTTATCAGAGATAGACAAATAAAATTTTTATACCCTTTTAATTACCATAACTGCAAATTGTCGAAATTTCCGGAACTCATTAACAATAAGACACATGGTTTTGATGAAAAGTTGCTTTTAAATTTTGATATTTTTTCGGATAATAGGTTAGAACTACTGATAGCAACAGTCTTGTAGCCAAAGTTTTTTTCAATTTCTGCTTCTAAAATAGGTTCAAGCTTTTTATGTTGTATAACTTCGGGGTTAAAATAAACAATGTTTTCATCAGATGCCTGCATAGTATTTTTGTAATGTGGCAAAAATTCTTTTTTCAAACTGCTGAAAGTATGCAATTCGTAAACAGAAAAAATATAATGGCTTGGATATTGATTTCTAACGGCATCAACTGTTGCTTTTAGTTTGCTTGGCGAGTGCGCAAAATCTCTAAAAATTGTTAGTTTTTCTGATTCAAAAACTTTTTCTAATCTTTTTGCTGTTCCCGTAAATGATTTTATGGCATTATAAAAGTCATTTTCAGCTACGCCTATTTGCAAACACATAAGTTTTGCAGCTTCAATATTTTGAAGATTGTGTTCGCCAAAAACATTCAATTCATACCGCTCGTCTTTGCTTAAAACAACTTTGTTATTTCTGATATGATATTGTGGCGTGTTGTATCCAATGGTTTTGCATTGTGCATGATTAAGCATGGAAACAATATGTTCGTCTTGTTCAAAATAGGCTAAAACCCCATCTTTGTTAATGCTTTCTACGAACAATTGAAATTGAAGCAAATAGTTTTCAAAAGTTGGAAAAACATTGATGTGGTCCCATGAAATGCCAGTCAAAACAGCATAATGAGGTTTGTATTTCAAGAATTTTGGCACAGGGTCAAGGGCTGATGTCAAATATTCGTCTCCTTCAATAATCATGACAGGCGCATCGCTAAATTTTACCATGGTTTCAAACCCTTCTAGCTGAGAACCCACCAAATAATCAAACTCAAAATTCAAGGCTTTTAACACATGCATAATCATTGCTGTTGTGCTTGTTTTTCCATGACTGCCGCCAATTACAATGCACTTTTTGTCCTTTGCATGTTCGTAAACATAATCAGGAAAGCTATAAATTTTTATACCCAAATCCAAAGCTTTTTTTAGTTCAGGATTGTCTGCCCTTGCGTGCATTCCAAGAATAATAAAATCTATGTCGGCAGTAATATTTTCAATTTTCCAATTAAAGGTTTTGGGCGCAAGGTGGTATTTTTTTAAACGCGACAAAGCGGGTTCAAATATTTCGTCATCGCTGCCCGAAACATTGTTTCCTAACAAGTGCAAAGCAATGGCAATATTGTGCATAACAGCACCTCCACAAGCAATAATATGAATTCTTTT
>JBDNIM010000019.1:0-4185 GCA_041688295.1 Bacteroidia bacterium | reverse complement strand
GCATGAGTCCCTCTTTCAATGCTTTCTCCTTTTTCAAGAACAATAATCTCATCCGAGTCCATGATGGTGCTCAATCTGTGGGCAATTACCAGCGTTGTGCGGCCGTTTTTCAGGTTGTCGAGGGCTGACTGCACCATTTTTTCGCTTTCGTTGTCTAAAGCGCTAGTGGCTTCGTCTAGAATTAGGATTTGGGGATTGCGCAAAAGGGCGCGTGCAATGGCTATTCTTTGTCTTTGACCTCCGCTTAGCTTGCTGCCTCTTTCGCCTATTATAGTGTCGAAACCCTTTTCTGTGGCTGTTATAAATTCTAGGGCATTGGCTTGTTGTGAGGCATTTTCTAGCATGGTTTGCGTAATATTTTGCAACCCAAAGGTAATGTTATTGGCTATTGTGTCGTTAAATAAAATGGCTTCTTGGGTAACAATCCCCATTAAAGCCCTTAGGTCATCGATAATAAAATCCTTGTTTGACTTTCCGTCTATTAAAATTTCGCCTTCTTGAGCATCATAAAAACGGGGCAACAAATCGGCTATTGTACTTTTTCCGCTGCCGCTTGCCCCCACCAATGCAACCTTTTTGTTTTTGGGAATTTTGAACGATATGTTTTTTAAAACTGGCTCGTTTGCATAGCTAAATTTTATGTTTTTAAACTCTATTTCTGTTTCAAAGCGGTTGATTTTTTGCGCATTGATTTGCTCTAATATTTTTTCATCGGCTGTTAAAATGGCTTCGTATCTGTCCATACTTGCTGCGCCCCTTTGTACCATAGGAAACGCCTGCGACAGCTGTTTGAATGGTGGAATTACCTGGCTGAATATGGCAAAATAAGCCAAAAAGGTTGAGCTTGTTAGTGTGCCTTCAAAAACCATGTTGCCGCCAAACCAAAGAATAATTGCAGCCACACCAATGCCCATAGTTTCGGAAATAGGCGAAGCCAAATCGCCCCTGTGACTTACTTTGATATTGGCCACCGTGGCCTCTTGGTTGATATTTGAAAATCTGCCAAAAAATGTTTTTTCGGCAACAAAAGCTTTAATAATTCTGATGCCTCCAATAGATTCCTCTAAAAAAGAAAGCACCAAACTTTGTTGTTCTTGATTGCGTTTGGATTTGCGCCTTAGCGACCTGCCCAAAAGGGCAATGCTGCCTGCGGCAACGGGCAGCAGCGCAACCACAAAAAGCGTTAGTTTGGGCGACATCATTACCAACGAAAAAATATAAATTACAATTGTGGCGGGTTCTTTAAAGATGGCTTCGAGCGATGCCATTAGGCTCCATTCCACTTCTTTTACATCATTGCTCATGCGCGACATTAGGTCGCCTTTTTTCTCGTTGCTGAAATAGGAAATAGGCAAACGCAATATCTTATTGAAAATACTTTCTCTGATGTTTTGAATCACTTTGTTTCTTAATATCACTAAAAAATATAGCGCTAAATAGCGGGCAATGTTTTTGAAGATTGTGGCAACAACAAGGGCTAAACAGATGTAAAAAAGTGCTGTTTCTCTGTCGTTTTGCACCAATTCAGTCATCCAATTCAAAAAACCCTGATAGTAGGCATTAAACCCATTGGGTTTCATGCTTTTTTCAATAATTTCTTTGTTGTTATTAAACATAAAATCTAACAAAGGCATAATGAGCGCCAACGAAAAAAGACCCGCAACAATCTGAATTAAATTAAAAATCATGTTTAATAAAGCCAAGCCCTTAAAAGGGAATATTAGCTTTAAAAGTCGGTGCATGGCTTTCATAATTCGGGCAACAAAATAACGGCTTTTTTGCCAAATATTAATAAAAACATTGTGCCTTTCTTTTTTCTCGCCCTAATTTGCCCCATCCTGGCGCTATTCAACAATTACTTTGCCAACCGAAATCTGCATGTCATTGTGCATTTTCTAGAAATAAATACCGGCGGTTTTAATCTCTATTTCCATCTCGGGGATGTTAATTATCACGGTCGAAACTTTTTGGCCTCGGCTATTAAATATTTCCAAACGGCCCAGTTTGTTTACCCTGAATTTTCCATTGTTGGGGTTTGGGCTGCATATTAATGCAAAGCTATTGTTTGCTGCATTTTCAATGCCTAAGGTGTATGAAATGGTGTCTTGATAATAGACAAAGCATTGCGGAAAATCCATATCTCTTTCTTTTGCTTCTATGGTTTTTGTACCCGTAAATGGAAATCCAAATGGCGGTATTTCTTCATTGATTATAGCTGGAAAAAAGGGCACACTCAGTCTTTTGAAATTGAACTGATTCTTTAGATTGTTTTTTGAGATGCTAAAAACCAAGTCGTTGCTTGTGTTGTTGGGTTGCACCGTGTTTTTTATCTTATTTCCATACAAAAAATGCCCTTTATCTTGCAAAACGAAAAGCCCTTTTATAAAACCTTTGTTTGTAACTTCATTGCCCGAAAACAACTGACTGTCGGAGCCGTTTGCGGCCGACATAGCAATCCCATAATTGGTAATATAGTTGCGATGAAAGATATTGTAAGGCCCATTTTTGCCATGCGAATCGTCTATAACAATTTGATTGACATAATTAAACTCTACTAAATTTGCAAACGGATAGTTGCCATGCAAGACTAAATCGCCTGCTGCATCGTTAGGGAAAGCGCCTTCAGTCCAAAACGGATTTGTAGAAAAGTTGCCCAAAACAACATTGTTGTTTGCCCCGCTTTGAAACAATATGCTGTGCCTTAGCGTGCTGAAAACATTGTCGTAAACGGTGTTGGAAGAAGAGCCGCTTTGCAAACAAACGCCATAACCTTTGCCACCGCCCCCATAACCATTAGCTAAGCTTATTTGGTTTCTTTTAATCAGGTTGTAGAAGCTATTATTTAGTGTTATGTGCCCAAAATTACACTGTTTGCTCACCACAGCTTTTACAAAACAATTATATGCAAAATTCATATTAATATTGCTTGTTTGCGTGGCGGTGGTATCTTTTCTAATAATGCTAAAACACTTAATACCAGCATTTTTTATCATTTCATATATTTCCACACCCGTGTTTTTTGGGTCTTTGTCATAGTTTAAAGAAAAATGTTTTTTGGGGTCTTTGTAATACCTGATTTTTATATTCGATTCGTCTATCACAGAGCAAGGAATCTTATATTCATTGCCCACCAAATTGCCCTCTGGCATGGCCGTAAAAAACTCTTTAACCATGTTTTTAGACCACGAAGAAGTAATCAAACCACTGTCGTTATATTTCACAACGGCCCCAAAAATCTGACTGTTTGGGTCTATCTTGTTTTCCAAAATGTCCTTGTTTATCAATATTTCAAACTCGTTTTTAAATATTGATTTTTCCAATAGTAACACAACGGGAGGCAAAATATTTACAATCGTAAAGTTGATGCAGTTTCTGTTTTCACCCACCATGCAAATAATCTCTGTTTCTGCGCTGCCCAAGCCCGATAGCACCACATTTGAAACCATTTGTATGGGGTTTTTTATCAGAAATTTGCCCTTAGGCAATACAATTTCAACTGTTTTTTTACCAAACGATATCAATGCGCCTGAAATTTTTGCATTTATAACGCCCGAAACATCTAAGACGCCCGTTGAATCTAAATCGCTACCAGTTAAATAGACTTTGATAAAGTTGTCATCATCAAAATGCCACCCATCATTTTCTATTTGAAAATGTTTTGTTTGAGGCACATTTTTTGGTAGCCCTTGTTGAGCAAAAACACCCAAAATAGTAAACAAAATAGGTGTTAAAATTAGTAATTTTATTTTCATGACTATGTTTTTTAGTTTACAAATGTAGAAGAAAAATGCATCATTACAATTATTTTTTTTAGGATATATGTTAATGCTAATAAAAATTTTAGTTTTAATAGATTGTTGCCAAAATCTAAATTATTTTTCAAAAAATGAAATGATTTGAATGGCGAAATCTTTATAAGACAAAAAAAAGCAAGCAGAATTTAATCTACTTGCTTTTAATATTTTAAGGGGATTTAAGATTCTAAAGACTATAAACCTTCAAAGAAATAAATTTCAGTGTCGTTACCTTTAGTTATTTTTAACCAAAGTTCTTTAGATGCCAATCTTTGAACATTGTAAATGTCATCTTGTGTTCCAACATTGATTTTAACATCCTCTTCATCGTTTAAAAACGACCAAGTGCCTTCTCTGGTTGTTCTTGTTGCAAAACCAAAAATAGAGCCTT
>JBDNIM010000178.1:0-4480 GCA_041688295.1 Bacteroidia bacterium | reverse complement strand
ACATGGATTTTTCGTGGACGGACAGGGATGACATAACGCACTATATTTTTGAAAAATATGGGTATGAACACACCGCTCTTTTAGGCTCATACACCACTTTTCAGCACGATGCGGTTATCCGTCAGTTGGGCAAAGTGTTTGGACTTCCCATTGCCGAAATAGAAAAGCTGCAACATGTAAAATCGCCCGAAGAATTAGACTCCACAGCACTTTTAGTGATGCAATATAGCCAATTGATTGCCGGTTTCCCAAGTCATTTAAGTATTCATGCCAGCGGAATTTTAATTTCCGAAGCCCCCATTGCAAATTATTCTGCAACATTTTTGCCCCCAAAAGGCTACCCAACCACACAGTTTAGCATGATAGAGGCAGAAGACATTGGCTTGGCTAAGTTCGATATTTTGAGCCAAAGAGGATTGGGCAAAATAAAAGATGCAGTAGAGATAATCAAAGAAAATCGAGGCGTTTCAATAGACATTCATCAAATAAAGCAATTTAAAGAAGATAAAAAAGTGAAGTATTTGTTAAGCATTGGCAAATGTATCGGTTGTTTTTATATTGAATCGCCCGCCATGCGCATGCTGCTGTCTAAACTTAAAGCAGACGATTACCTCCGATTGGTGGCAGCCAGTTCTATTATCAGGCCGGGGGTGAGCAAAAGTGGCATGATGAGCGAGTATATTTTGCGTTTTCGAGACGAGAGCAGGAGACAAAAAGCCAAAGCCGAATTGCCAGAGTTGTATGAAATATTGAGCGAAACTTATGGCATTATGGTTTATCAAGAAGATGTAATCAAAGTGGGGCACTATTTTGCAGGACTCTCGCTTGCCGATTCCGATTATTTGCGCAGGGGCATGAGTTGGAAATTTAAACAGCGCAACGAGTTTGAAAAAGTGAAAGCTAATTTCTTTTCAAATTGTGAAACAAAAGGCATTGCTTACGATAAGGTTTTGGGCATTTGGACCCAAATAGAAAGCTTTGCAAACTATGCTTTTTCCAAAGCCCACTCGGCAAGCTATGCCGTAGAAAGTTTTCAGGCTTTGTATCTAAAAGCCTATTTCCCGTTAGAGTATTTGGTGGGCACACTCAATAATGGAGGCGGTTTTTATCGAACGGAATTTTATGTACACGAAGCCAAAATGAATGGCGCAACCGTGAAAGCACCTTGCATAAACAATAGTGATGTTATTTGTTGTATCAAAAAAACCACTATATATTTAGGCTTTCAATTAATCAACGAACTAGAGCGGAACACCATAATTTGTTTGCTAAATGAAAGGCAAACCAATGGCTTGTTTACAGACATGCCAAATTTCATTAACCGAACGGCCACCTCTTTGGAACAAACAATCCTGCTTATTCGTGTGGGGGCATTTTCTATGTTCAACCCAAATAAAAAAGAACTGCTATGGCAAGCCCATTTGCTCATAAACAAAAAGAAAGAAAGCCCGAAAAACCAATTATTTAAGAAAAAGGCACATACATTTAACCTTCCGAAACTCAACAACACTTGGCTCCACGATGCTTTTGACGAAATAGAGCTGCTCGGCTTTGCGCTTTGCAATCCTTTCAAACTCATAAAAGAATCGTTCCCTTTTAATGAAAGAGCCAAAAACCTAAAACACCAAATTGGCAAAAAAACAGGAATAGCTGCCTATTTATGTACGGCCAAACGCACGCAAACCGCTAAAGGCGAACGAATGTATTTTGGCACCTTTATAGACCAAAATGGCGAATGGTTAGACACCGTCCATTTTCCTAAAAGCCTAATAAATAGCCCATTCAAAGGGCCAGGCTGCTATGCCATAGAAGGCAAAGTGATAGAAGAGTTCGATTTTATTTACATTCAAGTAGAAACCATGAGGCGATTAACATCCTTCAATAGAGATGATTGATTTTATGAATTATGAATAAGGAATTATGAATTATGAATTATGAATAAGGAATCAACCATTATATCCATGAGGAGCTAATCCTGCTCTTCGCTTGAAGTCTTGCCGCCAATTGTGGTGGCTGTTAAGTTAAAGAACCTGCCGGATGGCAGGTTTTTTTTGTGGGGTTTGGTTTTGTGGAATAATGGATTATATTTGCAAGCGTGAAAATGAAATATGTAACACAATATAGCACAAAGCCAACCCATAATGGTTGTACTGGAGTTTTACTGTGGCACATATATACAAGTTATATGCAATTATGAAAAACGACACAACCTGAGTAGACAAAAACGAGAACCACCGACAATTTGGTTTGACAGTTCTTAACGACTGACAAATTATTTTTATAATTACAAACAAAAAAAGTGGAGACCAGCGACCACTTTAAAAAACGGGGCGGTAACGAAAAGCCAAACGAGTAGTAAAATTTAACCAAAAAAAAAAGTAAATACAATGGAAGCACAAAAAGTAGACATGTTTATTATGTCAAATGCGAAATTTTTCGAGAGCCACCAAATTAATGAAATCAGAGATAGACTTATTGCTATTGATGATTCCAAATGGGCTATGATTTCAACAGTTCAATTAAAAGACCCGACAACAAGTTTAATTATTTCAATTTTAGCGGGTTCACTTGGTATTGACCGTTTTATGATAGGTGATACAGGTCTTGGAGTTGGTAAACTTTTAACCTGCGGTGGTTTAGGAATATGGGCAATAATCGACTGGTTTATGATTCAGGGAGCTACAAGAGAAAAGAATATGCAAAAACTTCAACAATTTTTGTATTAATGACACTTAACAGGAATAAGCTATACTCAATAATGTTTATAGCCTGTTTAGCAGGGTATGTTTGGCTTTATTTTGGCTTAACAAGCAATAACATTGAAAACAAATCAGTTGAAATTTGTATGATAAAGCATACCACAAATATACCCTGCCCATCCTGTGGTTCAACTCGTTCAGTCATTTCCTTAACAAAAGGAAATTTCCATGAAGCACTACTAATTAATCCTTTGGGCTATATTATTGCAATCATTATGCTTCTATCTCCACTCTGGATTACCATTGATATTGCAACAAAAAAGAAAACATTATTTGAATTTTGCCAAAAAATAGAAATCAAATTAAAAAAACCTCAATATACAATACCATTGATATTGCTCATGATTTTTAATTGGATTTGGAACATTACAAAAGGAATATGATAAACATTACTAAATTCAGCTACGAACCTGGAGAACATGAAGCAGAAAAAGCTTCAAACAGTTATTTAATGTCATTAATTGCTCTTATTGCGGGTTTACCTTTACCCATTATAAATCTTATTGCAACTCTGATTTTTTATTTGGGCAATCGAAAAGGAACATATTTTGTTCGATGGCACTGCACACAAGCATTATTATCTCAATTATCTATGCTTTTCATTAACAGTTTTGGCTTTTGGTGGACTTTATCAATACTATTTACAGAGGAAATAACAACTAGTAAATACATTGCCTACATAATTGCTGCAATAGTTTTCAACTTGGCTGAATTTATAGCAACCATCTATACGGCAATTCAGACAAGAAAGGGAATTCATGTAGAATGGTGGTTTTATGGCAATCTGACAAATTTAATTTGCAAATCAAAATGATGGGAAAAACTATAATACAAGGGCTAATTACAATAGCGTTGTTCTTTTTAACGTGGTTTGCTTTGACGCAAATTGATTGGATCACAGTTTTTAGAGTTCAAAAAGCAACAGAAAAAACTGAAGAAAAATTGGGTAATCTTTTTTGGAATATTTTTCAAAAGACCGAAAAGGAAAACAAAAGTCAATTTGTAGTTAGTTCGGTAGATAGCATTGTAACAAAAATTTGCAATGCAAATAATATCGATAGGAAATTTATAAAAGTTCATATACTTGACAAAGAAGAAGTTAATGCTTTTGCTTTACCAAATGGACATTTAGTAGTTTATAGTGGTTTGATCAAAAATTCAGACAATCCAGAAGAATTCAGTGGAGTTATTTGTCATGAAATTGCTCACATACAGCTTAATCATGTAATGAAAAAACTTGTGAAAGAAATTGGACTTTCTGTTTTAATTTCCATGACAACTAGCAAAGGCGGCTCTGAAACAATCAGAGAGGCCGCAAAAATGCTTTCCTCATCTGCATTTGACAGGAATTTAGAAAAAGAAGCGGACATTAAAGCTGTTGATTATCTTGTTAAGGCAAAAATAAACCCAGAGCCATTTGCAAATTTTCTATTCAAACTATCTGCCGAGGATAATGAAGCAACAAAATACTTGACATGGATAAGCACCCACCCGGACTCAAGGGAAAGGGCTGAATATATTATTGAATACAGCAAAGACAAGAAAACAAAATTTGAAGAAGTTATGACAATAGATACTTGGGACAAATTGAAAGAAAAACTACAGGAATGAAAAGAAAACCAGCCCATAATCGAGTAGCCTGTCTTGCCACCAATCGGTAGCAGGGTGAGGCTCTTCCGCCTGAGGCGGATACGTACGGGTCTCGTATACAGCGGTTCGTT
>JBDNIM010000177.1:0-14352 GCA_041688295.1 Bacteroidia bacterium | reverse complement strand
TGAATAGAATCTCTTGTTGTGCCAGCAATGTCGGTTACTATATTTCTGTTATAGCCAAGCAGGGCATTAACAAAAGAAGATTTCCCAACATTAGGACGACCAACAATTGCTAGTTTTGGCAATTCATCCAAAGCTGCGTCTTGCAATTCGCCCATGTCATCTTTTGGCAGAAGTTCAACAATTTTATCCATTAATTCTCCTGTTCCTGATCCTGTCATTGAGGAGATTGTGAACAAATGCTCAAATCCAAAACCATAAAAAACAGCCGCATCATTGATTTTATCTGATGTGTCAACTTTGTTTACTACAACAATTATAGGTTTTTTGGAGCGTCTCAAAATACTGGCAAATTGTTCATCTAGGTCGGTTATGTCGGTCATAACATCTACCATAAATAAAAGCATTGTAGATTCTTCGATAGCAATTTCCACTTGCTCTCTTATGGCAGTTTCAAAAATATCTCTACTATCTCTCACATATCCGCCTGTATCAATAATATTGAAATACTCGCCATTCCAATCGCATTCACCATAGTGCCTGTCTCTTGTTACGCCACTAAGGTCATCAACAATTGCTTTTCTCTCACCTACTAATCTATTGAATAGGGTGGATTTTCCTACATTTGGCCTTCCAACTATTGCTATAATTCTTGACATTTTTTATTTAAAAATATCAAGGTGCTGAGTTTTTTATATTAGCACCTTGATTTATGGTTTTATTATTTCGAGCCAATTTCAGACTCTTTTTAGATTTTTTAAAAACCCAAAAAACTAGTATCTATATGAATCTTTTTTAAATGGCCCTTGAACCTGAACACCGATATAATCTGCTTGTTCTTGATCAAGTCTTTCCAATTTAGCGCCAATGTGTGCTAAATGTAAAAATGCTACTTTTTCATCCAAATGTTTAGGCAAAACATACACTTCGTTTTTGTAATTTTGACTGTTGTTCCAAAGCTCAATTTGTGCCAATATCTGATTGCTAAAAGAATTGCTCATTACAAAAGAAGGATGACCCATGGCACAACCCAAATTCACTAATCTGCCTTCTGCCAAAATGATGATTTCGTTACCATTCAATTCATAAACATCAACTTGTGGTTTAATGCTATATTTTGTAGAGCCATAGTTTTGATTCAACCAATTCATGTCAATCTCATTGTCAAAATGACCAATATTACAAACAATTGCTTTGTCTTTCATAGCTTTAAAATGACGGTCTTTTATGATGTTAACATTTCCTGTTGCTGTAACAAAAATATTGGCTCTTGTAACTGCCTCATCCATTGGAACAACTTCAAAGCCATCCATTGCTGCTTGCAAAGCACAAATCGGGTCAATTTCGGTGATTAAAACTCTGCAACCTGCGCCTCTTAAAGACTCGGCAGAACCTTTTCCCACATCGCCATATCCTGCAACAACAGCAACTTTACCTGCCATCATAATATCCGTTGCTCTTCTTATTGCATCTACCAAAGATTCTTTACAACCATATTTGTTATCAAATTTAGATTTTGTTACGCTATCATTAACATTGATTGCGGGCATCATTAATGTGCCATTTTTCATTCTTTCATATAATCTATGAACGCCAGTAGTTGTCTCTTCGCTCAATCCTTTTATACCAGCGGCAAGTTGAGGAAACAAATCAAAAACCATGTTTGTTAAATCGCCACCATCATCCAAAATCATATTTAATGGCTCTTGTTTTTCGCCAAAATAAAGCGTTTGTTCAATACACCAATCAAATTCCTCTGCTGTCATACCTTTCCAAGCATAAACTTGTATACCGGCAGCCGCAATTGCAGCGGCAGCATGGTCTTGGGTAGAAAATATATTGCAAGAAGACCAAGTTACATCAGCTCCCAAAACAATTAAAGTTTCTATTAAAACTGCAGTTTGAATGGTCATGTGCAAACAACCGGCAACACGCGCTCCTTTTAAAGGCTTGCTTTCTCCAAATTCTTCTCTAAGAGCCATTAATCCTGGCATTTCTGCTTCGGCTAATTTAATTTCTTTTCTTCCCCATTCTGCCAAAGAAATATCTTTAACTTTAAATGGAATGTAAGTGCTTGTTACTGTAGACATTTTTGTAATTTAATTTAAGTTTGCAAAGGTAAGATTAAATCACTAAAACTCCTAATTTTTTAACTATTTGACTAATAAACCCTTAAAAAATTCAAATTATTTATAGTGCCGCAACACACCAAGAATTCGCTCTGTGCTTTTGCCATCCCATAACTCAGGAATACTTCCTTTCTTGAAGGTGTTATTATTTATTTTATCTATTTCAAGGCTTAGTTTCGCTTCATTAAACTCCACCAAAACATTGCTCCCCACCTCTATAGTGCTTGGTCTTTCAGTATTGTTGCGAAGGGTTAAACAAGGAATTTCTCTAAAAGTCGTTTCTTCTTGAATGCCCCCACTGTCCGTTACGACAAATACACATTCTTTGGTTAGTTTTTGAAACGAAAAATAATCTAAAGGGTCTGTAAAAATAAGCTTTTGAATACAAGCAATGTTTTCATATAATTCAAATTCCTTAAGTTTAGAAACCGTTCTTGGGTGGATGGGAAACACCAAATAATGTGTGCTGCATATTTTTTGAATAATTTTTATCAATGTTTCCAACCCTTCTTTAGAATCTACATTAGAAGGGCGGTGCATTGTCATCAAAACATAGCTTTTAGGTTCTATTTTTAATGTTTCTAAAATATTGCTATTTTCAATTTCAGTTTCAAATTGAACCAAAGAATCTATCATTGTGTTGCCAACAAACTTAATTTTATTGACATCAACTCCCTCAAGCAACAAATTATCTAACCCGCTTTTTTCTGTTACAAAAAACAAATCAGCTATTTTATCCGTCAATATTCTATTAATCTCTTCAGGCATTGTCATGTCTTTGCTACGCAAGCCACTTTCTAAATGCGCAATTTTTAAGCCCATTTTGTTAGCAGTTAATGCTGCTGCAAAAGTGCTATTTACATCACCAACCACCACCATCAAATCAGGATTATAATCCAAACAAACAGTTTCTAAACCTAACATTATATTTGCCATTTGACTATTTGCGGTGCCTTTTCCTATGTTTAATAAAAAATCGGGTTTTAAATCAAATTGGTTAAAAAATACCAAACTCATTTTCTCATCAAAATGCTGTCCTGTATGCACAAATTTAATATCCATTTCGGGAAACATACTTTTTGCAACCATTTTAAAACGGGTAACTTTTATAAAGTTTGGTCTAGTTCCAACCACAATTAATATTTTTTTCACTATAATTTATTCCTAATTTTCTGCAAATTTATTTAAAATATTCTAAAATAACGGAATTTAAAAAAATAGGACTTAACTTTGCAAAAAAACATTTTACATTAGAATATATGCTTAATATCGTATTATTTGGTCCTCCTGGTGCTGGAAAAGGCACTCAATCTGCCAAACTTGTTGAGAAATTTCAATTGGTGCATCTTTCAACAGGCGATATTTTTAGAAATAATATAACAAACGAAACCGAACTAGGAAAACTAGCAAAATCTTATATTGACAAAGGGAATTTGGTGCCAGATGAAGTAACTATCAATATGTTGGAAAGCGAAGTTTCAAAAATTGAAACCCCAAAAGGCTTTATTTTTGACGGCTTTCCTCGTACAGTAGTTCAGGCAGAGGCATTAGATGCTTTTTTGAAAACTAAAAATACGGAAATTTCTTTAATGTTGGCTTTTCAGGTAGAAGAAAACGAACTTCTTAAAAGATTGCTTTTGAGAGGAAAAGACAGTGGCCGTGCAGACGACTCCAACGAAGAAATTATCAGAAATAGAATATCCGTTTATAATGAACAAACCGCGATAGCCGCTGCATTTTATGAAGCCCAAGGAAAATATCATCAAATTGATGGTATTGGCAGTGTTGATGAAATATTTAATCGATTATCAAATTCTATTCAAAATTTAAAACAACAAAAATAAACACATGATAAAGAAAGTATTTGTTGTTATTTTTATTTTATTTTTATTTTTAGAAGCAAATGCATTTTCAGAAGACTCATGTTCAAAAAAAAACATAGGACTTTCTACCATATTGGACTTTGGATTTGAACTTATTCCAGATAATAAAAACCGAGGACTTCCCCCAAATACTACAGATTCTAAAATTAAAGGTGTTATAGGATTTAAACATTCTGTTTATATCAACAATAAATTTGCAGGCCTTGGAGGTGGGTTAGGAGTTGAATTCTTCACTTTTAAAGAACCAGGAATTGTCGCTTTTCCAATATTTTTAAGTACAAGAATCGGTGGACATAAGTCCAATCTTGGTTTAATATTTAAAGTTGGGTCATATTTTACTCAAGCTAATTTTGATAAAATTCAGTTTTTTGATGTTGGAAAATTATTTAAACCTATTAGAGATAGTGAGGTTTTTTTTAGTTTAAATTACCGTAATATCAACTATAAATATAATAATCAAAGGTTGAAATTGTAAGAGAATTTATTATTAAATGTAGGCTTTATATTAGATTAACAAAAAAAAACAAATGTCGGAATCAAATTTTATAGATTATGTCAAAATATTTTGCAGAAGTGGCAAAGGTGGCAAAGGAAGTGGTCATTTTCATAGGGCCAAAGGCTTGCCAAATGGCGGTCCTGACGGAGGCGATGGTGGAAAAGGAGCAGATATCGTACTAAGAGGCAATGCTCAACTTTGGACATTATTACACCTAAAATTCAGAAAACATGTGCATGGAGAAGATGGCGATCCGGGTGGTACTTCAATGAGCACGGGCGCTTCTGGCAAAAACGATTATATTGAAGTGCCATTAGGTACAATTGCAAAAGACGCTGAAACAGGTAAAATCTTATTTGAAATAACACAAGATGGCGAAGAAAAAATTTTAACTAAAGGCGGAAAAGGCGGACTTGGAAACACCCATTTCAAAAACTCCATAAAACAAGCCCCAACTTATTTTCAACCTGGCGAAGATGCTAAAGAAGGTTGGATTATTCTTGAATTAAAAGTATTAGCTGATGTTGGTTTGGTTGGATTTCCTAATTCTGGAAAGTCAACCTTGCTTTCAGTGGTTTCTGCTGCAAAACCAGAAATAGCTAACTATCCATTTACAACCCTTGTTCCTAGCTTAGGCATCGTTCATTACAGAGATTATCGTTCGTTTATTATGGCAGATATTCCTGGAATTATTGAAGGTGCGCATGAAGGAAAAGGATTAGGACACAGATTTTTGAAACATATTGAGCGAAATGCTGCATTGCTTTTCTTAATTCCTGCCGACTCGGATGATATTAAAAAAGAATACAAAATTCTTTTAAACGAGTTAAAGAAATTCAATCCCGAATTGTTGAAAAAGAAACGCATAGTTGCCATTTCAAAAAGTGATATGCTTGATGAGGAGCTTTTAACCCTCATGAAAAAAGATTTAAAAACCTTAAAACCAATTTTTATTTCATCGGTTTCAGGGCTTAATATTCAGAAGTTGAAAGACACACTTTGGGAAGAAATTCAAGATTAATGGGTTTCATACCCTAATATTTTTAAATAATTTTTTATTGCCGCATATTGAACCTTTGCAATAAACTTGTGATAATTGGTTTTATCTTCTTCAACTTGTGCTTTTTCCAAAGCCGAATAATACTCTGATCTTGAAACACTATCACCTTTTATATTAGCAATTAATTGTCAAGTTTCATAACGTTATTGATTTAAGTTACTTAAATTAGATTTCAAATTTAGTATATTATCCCTGAATTGTTCTGGTGTTATTTTAAATATTTCTGGTTTAATTTCATACCACTTGCATAATGCGTCAAATGGGGTTTTTACCCTTAACTCTTTTCTTAAAGAGCCATGCCGTCTATAAATGTTGTAAAACGCAACAAATAGCGCCAAATCCTCATTCATTTCAAGACTGTTTTTATACTTATTTTTAAGAATAGTATTGTTTTTAATCGTTCCATTTACTCTCTCTACCATTCCATTCGTTTTAGGTGTGCATGGAGCTGTTAGGCGATGCTCTATGTCGTTTTCAATACATTTAACATCCATTTTAGATAGTTTTGTGCATTTATTTCCTTTTTTTGATACATGCAGTCTATTTGTAAATTCTAACCCATTGTCGGTTAATATATGCGAAATGGAAAATGGGAAAAAATCAATACATTTATCCATGAAATCACTTGTGTTTTCGGCTGTTCTTTTTTCATAAACCCAATAAATCATGCTTCTTGTGCACCTATCAATGGCAACAAAAAGATAAAACGGCTTGCCATTAAAGTTTGGCAAGTATGTGACATCAATATGCAAATAACCTGGCTCATATTCTTTAAATTTCTTGGCCTGTTCTCTTTTTTCTTGAGGTACTTTATTGATTCCTTCTTTTAAAAGGACGCGATATACCGAGCTTCTGGAGCATGTCGGGTTTTGTTCTAAAATTGTTTCATAAATTTCATCAACAGGCAACCATGTTAATTTTCTTAAACTAATAATCAAAAACTTTTCCAAATCTGTTAAAGCGTATTGAATGTTTATAGGCTTTGAGGATTTATCTTGGACAAAATCTCGGTTTTTCCATTTAGAAATAGTTTGTTTAGAAACATTAAATCTCGAAGCCAATTCGAAATTTGATGCACAATTAGTTTGAATTTGATTACGAATGTTTAAATTTATGGTGGCATTTGAATGATATATTTGTTGCATAATTATTTTTCTTTGTTGTAAAACAAAAATAAGTAACATTTTTATATTTCCCCTACTTGGTTTTCTTTTCCGGCTAAGCCTTCAAAGAAAACCAAGTAGGGGATAAAATGCCATCAATAATGTTGTGAAACTATACAATTAATAAACCATTTTTTGACAAAATTAAATTCATAATTAATCCTTTCAATCATCCATTCAATAAGAAGAGTTTTTGTTTCTAAACCAAGGATTTCTGCCAATTTTAAGTCTTGACTTTTTGTTGGTTTTCTGGCGCCTTTTTCCCATTTACTAACAAGAGTTGCATCAATTTTTAATGCTTCTGCTACTTCTCTAATCATCATATTTTTGTCTTCTCTTGCATTTTTTATAATTATTCTCATGACGGACATTTTTTGACAGAATAAATTTAGTCTTTCTATTTTAAAATAAAAAACATCTCTGTAAATTTTTTAAAATCCCTTTCTTATACATTGATTTTTAGTTTTCTAAAATTTAGTTATTATATTGAAAGGCATAAAAAAAAGCCCTAATTCTTAAAACTGGGCTTTTTTTAAATTAAGTTAATAAAAATTAGTGCTTGCTTAAATAATCAGCCACACCTTTAAAAGTTGCATTCATTGCATCCTTTCCTTTTTCCCAATTGGCAGGACAAACTTCACCATGATTTTCAACATGCTGCAAAGCATCGACCAGTCTTAATGTTTCATCAACATTTCTGCCTATTGGCAAATGATTAATAGATTCGTGCATAACAACACCTTCTTTATCAATCAAAAACAAACCTCTAAAAGCTATCATAGGACCGCTTGCGGTTAATTCGCCAGCATCATTATAGCTATATTCACCAAACAAAACACCATAATTGGTGCTAATTGTTTTGGCCGTATCTGCAACAATTGGATAAGTAATTCCTTGAATACCACCATTGTCCTTCGGCATTTGCAACCAATTGAAATGGCTTTCTTCAGTGTCTGTACTACACGCCACAACTTGCACACCTCTGCCTTCAAACTCAGCTAACTTTGCTTGAAATGCATGAAGTTCTGTAGGACAAACAAAGGTGAAATCTTTTGGGTAAAAGAATAAAACCACATGTTTTTTACCTAAATACTGATCTAAACTGAAATTTTCTACAATCTCTTCGCCATTAATAACCGCAGCTGCGCTAAAATGGGGTGCTTTTTTTCCTACTAATGTCATAATGGGTGCAAATGTCAAACAATCTTACTTATAAAAAAAATAGAATCTATAAATTATGATATTTACTTTAGTTATAAAAACTAAAATCGCAATGAAACTCCAGACTGAATTAAACAAGCAGAGGAACCAACCTCTAAATATAAACCCAATTTATCATTAAATTTATACTTCAAACCAATTTGAATGTTTTCGGAAATTGGAGTGCTAATATTATCTTTTAAAATTAAATACGGATCTTCCTTGTTAGGATTTGTATCAGATATTTTCCACCTACCATAATTAAAAAGCATAACCCCAAAGCCTCTTCCCCAATAAGTCGTATCCATCAACACAACCACCTGCATTGATTCAGGTTCTTTATTAGTAACTTTATAATTGTCAAGTTTGCGCTGAATTGTGCGAATAGAACATTCGTATTTAATTGCTAATTGAGAATAAGTCTGTTTGCCTAAAACATATTCTTTCCATATTTGAGTATTGCTTATTCTTAAGCCTCCTAGAAAATGCTTATTACAAGCATAACATTTATATTGCTGTTTCCTATTTTTAAAGCCATTTTTCTTTACAATTTGACTGTCGCAATAAAAGCACTTTTTTTATTCATAACCTTTGATTGCCTTCAAAGCTAATTATATTAAGGCTTATAGACAATATTAGCCTGAAAAATGTCTATTAAGCCAATTTTCAACAATAAAAGTAAATATTAACTTCAGAATAATCAGACTGCAATAATTAAATATGATAGAAAAATGATATAAAAAAATTTTGTTTAACTTTTTTGTTACAAAAACTATTCAAAACGCTGTCTTACTTTTTTTATCAATCAATTGATTTTTAGGCAACTGTTATGTTTGCTGATTTAAAATAGTTGGGTTCATAATTTTCCAGTTGTGGATAACTTTTTTTAGTATATTTTTCTTCAGCCAAAAGAATAAGAAAAATTGCATTTTGATGCAATTCTAAAATTTTAAATGGTTTAAATTGTTGCATTTTAAAAGCCCCATCACCACATACAACAATCTTTTTTTCTCCTTCAAAATAATTCCCTAAGTCGCTAATAATTAAATTATTAATTTCCGTTAGTTGCTTTAAGTTTTGGTCAAATTTTGCTTCATAAACCTCCATTCTCCTTGCATCTATCATAGGCCAATAAACATCTGCCTCGTATTGTTTTTTTGCCTCGGTGGCCAAAGATTCCAATGTTGATAAGCTGATTAATGGAATGTCTAAAGCCACACAAAGTCCTTTTGCTGTGCTTGCACCAATTCGTAAACCCGTGTATGAACCAGGTCCGTCACTAATGGCAACAGCTTTCAATTCTTTAAACAAAATATTGGAATCATTAAACAAAACTTGAATTAACTCAGCGATTGCCTCCACATGATTCATAGGTTCTAGGCTTTGTTCTGAATAAATAATGCCTTCTTTTTTAATAGCAACTGAGCAAAACTGCCCACTTGTTTCAATACATAAAATATATTCCATAAACGATTTTTTATCCGCCTACTTTATCAAAATAAATACGAACTTGTTCTTTGTAAAATGGCGACAATTCCAGCGGTATTTTTCTTAATACTTCAATTTCTTGTGCTTTTTTCTCTAAGTATTCTTTAATGGATGGGGGTATTTTATTTTCTATTGGTTTGGCTTGTTCGGCCTCTCTTTTATTGTCTTGCTCTTGCTCTCTTTCTGCCTTTTCGTGCTCTAACATTCTGGTTTCAATTTCTTTGCTCCTGCGCATGGTTTCGGGCGTTAGTTTTTTGTTTACCAGGTCTTTCTCCTGCTGCTCCATAAGTTCTTTTGTTTTATCTATATCACCCAAACTGCCATTCTTCCCCTCTTCCTTTAGCATTTTTTCCAAACGAGAAATTTCCCTTCTCAAAGCCTCTTGCTGTGCCGCTATTTTGGCAAATTGTTGGCTCGATGGATTAATGCCTTGCTCTTTTTGTTGCTGCATGTCTTTCAATTGTTTATTCATGGCATCTTGCATTTTTTTCATGCCATCCATTTTGGGTTTATTGCCACTTTTGCCTTTCCCTTCGCCAGGCTTACCTTTTTTCCCAGGCTTGTTGCATTGTCCCTTGTTCTGTTTTTTACTTTTCTTTTCATTCATGTCATCCTGCATCTTTTTTAAGGATTCTGCCAACATAACGGATAAATTATTTAAGCCTGTCATTACATATTGCTGACTTGCAGCAGCTGGTCCAATTTCAATATTTGCCAAATGGGATAATCCCTTGTTCATTTGATAATTTATGTTTGAAATCTCTTTAGTTACAAAACTTTTAATGTGTAGCTGTCTTTTAGCTAAAGAAAGCAATGAGTCCTCAATCATTTTTGCATCATTTTTTAATTTTCTTTGTTTTTGGCTCAATTCTACAAATTTGGGACTGTATCCGCTAATCTCTTTAATTTGCATCATCAAATCTTCTTGTTGAGTGCTAATTTCGACCAAATTCTCAAGGATTTGACGCAAAGTATAATAATCTTCCTCCTCTTGTTCCTCTTTTGAATCTTCAACAGATTTTTTTAATTTATCTGCCATTTCTTGCATTTTCTCGCCAGCCTCTTTTTGTTTTTGAGACGCTTTTTTATTTTGTTTCTTGTCTAAACTTTCTGAACTTTCGTTCATGTCTTGGTTAATAGATTCTTGCTCTTTTTTAGAATCATCAATTTTCATCGGTGTTTCAAGCTCTTTGTTTTTTGTATCAATATTTTTCAGCTCTTTTTGAATGTCTTCAAATTTCTTTTTAATATCTTCTTGTTCTTTCTTCAATTGCTCTTGATTCTCAGATTTTTCTTCTGTTTTCTTACTCAATTCCTTTTGCTCTTCTGCCAATTTATTAAGTTGATTTAACTGTTCGTTTATTTTCTTCTCTATTTCTAATTGTTTAAATTGCTCTAGGGTTCTGTCCAATTGTTTAGAAATTTCTTCATTGTTTTGTTTCAACTTTTCCATTTCTTTTTGCAATTGTTCTTTGTTCTGCTGTTTCAATAAATCCTCCATTTTTTTTAACAACTCTTTCATTTCTGGCGTCATTAATTCATTAAACAGTTTTTCAATTTGTTTTTGTTTTTCGAGTAGTTCTTTGTCTTCCTTATTCAATTGCTTTTCTTTCTCGTTTTTCAGGTTTTGCTCCTTTTTCAAGTCTTCTATTTTTACTTGTAATTGTTTTTGTTCATTCAAAAAATCTTTTATTTTCTTTTGTTGTTGCCAATCCATCGATTTGCTTTCCATCATTTCCTTATTCAACTCTTGCGATTTCTTTTGTATCTCTAACAATTCTTTCATGGTCTCTTTTACTTTGCTTTTTATAGAGTTACTTGATTTGTCAGCATCCGCTCGAAGTTCTTTTTCGGTAGGAATGTCAACCGCAAAAGTTTGAGATTTGGTTGATTTATTTCCATTTACACCATCATTGTCCCACACCTCAAAATAACATTCTGCTTTGTTGTCCTCCATCTCCAAAGTTCTAAGATCTATTGCATAATAAAATATTTCATCGGTTGTTTTTCCAATTTTTACAGGAACAGATTGATTTAAACCACCTTTTTTGTATGTAAACTTCAATTGATTAATGCCATAATCATCATCTACCTTGCCATAAAAATAGAATAAATATGGATTCAATGAATCAATTTTTCTTTCTACAAAAATAGAAGGATGCCTGTCTTCTATAATATTAATGGAATACTTTACAGAATCTTTTTTTTCGACATTTGAGTTAATAAGAGAAACAAAATAATTGCTTACTACTTTAGCCTTAAAACTTGTTTTAAAAGCATTGATGTTTTTTTCGATAGGTAGCAAATTGCCATTCACACCTAGCTGCAAACTTTCCGCATCTTTTGTGTTAAAGACCCATTCAATAACTGTTCCCTTCGGCACTGTAAAATCACCGATATTTTGAATGGTCTCAGTTTGTTTATTAATATATGCGGGATATTTTAAATTGGCTTTAAAACTCAATAAACTTGGATTAGGAAGAACTTTAATCTTAAACACATCTGAATAAAACTCGCCATCCGTGAAGGCAATGTCTTGGCTAACCGAAATGTTTGGTAATTTATACTCAAATGAATTGCGAGCTGTCTTTTCCATTTTTATTAAATGGTTATTTATTTTCACAAAAACCTCGTTTGGCAATGTTTTGCCTTCGGTTCTTAATTTTAAGGTTAAATCACTATTTTTAATAATTGTCAACGAAGGATTTTTTAATACAAACTGAAAAGGCATTTCTTTGGGAAACTCTTTGTTAAAACGCATCAATCTATCGGCTGGTTTTGTAATAATATTGCTTTGAAAAACCAAAAGCAAAAACAAACAAACCAAAGGCACTAGAGCGTATCTTCCATATTTTTTTATTGATTTTGGGATATTAACAGCATTTGTAAATTTAATTGGACTCAGTGTTTTTATTCTTTGATTTATACTAGCCGCCAAAAGCTCGTTTTCGCTGCCTTCAGCTTGATTTTGCAACTGAATGGTATTTAAAAGCTTGTCTTTTATTTCTGGAAAATAGTCGCCAATAATACCCGATGCTTGCTCGTAATTAATTGTTTTGCCCAATCGCATCCATTTTAGCAATGGAAGAAATATGTTTTTTACCACAACAATTGCAGCAGTTATTACATAAGTAACAAAAATAAAGGTTCTTACAGAGGAACTAAATTGACCAAAATATTCTAAAACAGCTGAAACTATGAAAAAAGCAATGAGAATGCCAAAAGAAAGCAAAAAGCCTTGCAACAACTTATTGAGGTAGAATTTTTTAATAAATTCATCAATTTTTTCTTTTAAAACACTACTCGAATTGGACATTTTAATATTAATATACAAAAATAAACAATTTTTAGTTTTAAAACCACCTTTTATTTTTAAAGTAAATTAGCATAATAATTACGACTAGCAAGCAAGTACCGAAAAAATAATAGATAGAAAATGAATTATCTGCGCCAGGTAAAATTCTTAAATTCATGCCATAAACCCCCGTTAAAAAACTCAAAGGCATAAAAATGGTACTGATAATAGTCAAAACCTTCATAATATAATTTAGTTTATTGCTAATATTTGAAAGATAAATATTCATTAAATCTGCCATCAACATTTTTTTATTGTCTATGTTTTCTGATATTAAATAAGCATGGTCGTAAACATCCTTAAAATAATTCATGCTTTCTGTACTTATGAATTGCATGTTTCCAGAAATCACACGGTTCAAAAGCTCTCGTGTGGGCAAAATACTCTTGCTAACTGTTACAATTTTTTTCTTTAATATTTGAATATCATGTGAGGTTTGTTGATTTGGATTGTCTGTTACTTCAGTTTCAATATCATCTGACTGATCGCTCAAATAATCTACAATAATAAAATAATCATCGATAATTGTATCTAAAATTTTATACAACAAAAAATCTATGTTTTTTGCTCTTACACCTCCCAATGCCTTATCCAATCGCACAGCAACATGTTCAAAAATCGGTTTAGTTGATTCTTGAAAAGAAATCAAATAATCATTACTAAGAATCAAACTAACCTGCTCAATCTCAATTTTATTGGTTTTGGAGTTGTAATTTAGGTGCTTTACAGAAAGAAAAACATAATCATCAAACTCTTCGACCTTTGTTCTTTGATTGGTGTTTAAAATATCTTCTTCAACCAAGGCATGAATCTTAAACTGTTTACAGATGTTATGAATTGCAGCCGTATCATGCACGCCCAAAACCTGAATCCATCTTTTTTTTCCTTCATTATTAATGTTTTTTAGCTCGCTAACATCAATCAAAACCTTGTTTTCACAACTATTAGAATTGTAACAGATTTCTCTTATTTCAATTGGCTCGCTTCTATTGACACCAACATAAACCATGCTTTCGGGTGGCAAACCGTGTTTGCTTGAATATTTTTTTTGGGGAGAAACTGCCGCACTAATTTTAGTTTTTTTTGGCATAATGGAACTACAAGTTCAGCAATGTTTTAATGTTTTTGTAAATGGCTGTGTTTTCCATCGTGCCTCTGAATTTCTCTGCGCCTGGCCCAAAGGCATAAACAGGCACCATAATTGCAGAATGATGGTCTGTTGCGAATTTTGGTTTGGTAATTGTCTTATTTTTTAGCGAACCTCCGTTGATTGAAAGACCGCCTGTTTCATGATCGGCTGTAACTATCACTAAAGTGTTTTTGTTTACTTTAGCATATTCATACGCCACTTTTATGGCCTTGTCAAAATCTATTAATTCGGAAACCATGTAATCAAAATCAGTGTTGTGCCCTCCCTAATCAATTTGGCTGACTTCCACCATTAAAACGAAACCTTATTTGTTATTTTGCAAATGCTTAACCCCGAGTTTAGTGGCCTCAGCGAGCCAATTGCCTCTTTCAATGGCATTTGGTGTTTCAATACTATCATTATAAAACCAAAAGGTTTTATCAAACTTTTTT